>NZ_JBEZLA010000024.1:42205-86697 GCF_040651925.1 Streptomyces sp. NPDC048349
CAGGGCGGCCGGGCCGTACCCGGAGGGCTGGGCCCGGCCAGGGCCAGGGCGGCCGGGTCCGTACCCGGAGAGCTGGGCCCGGCCAGGGCAAGGGCGGCCGGGCCCGCACCCGGAGAGCTGGGCCCGGCCAGGGCCAGGGCGGCCGGGCCGTACCCGGAGGGCTGGGCCCGGCCAGGGCCAGGGCGGCCGGGTCCGTACCCGGAGAGCTGGGCCCGGCCAGGGCAAGGGCGCGGTGTTGGGTTACGCCTTGCGGAGGCGGAAGGTCAGGGACAGGGAGTCGTCCGTGAAGGGCTCGCCGTACGTGGCGTCGGCCTCGCCCGGGGCGAAGTCCGTGGACAGGACCTCGTCCGAGATCAGCGGCGCGTGGTCCGACAGGGCCGTCACGACCTCCGGGTCCGTGGACGACCAGCGCAGGGCGATCCGGTCCGCCACGTCGAGGCCGGAGTTCTTCCGGGCCTCCTGGATCAGGCGGATCGCGTCACGGGCCAGGCCCGCGAGCCGCAGCTCCGGGGTGATCTCCAGGTCCAGGGCGACGGTCGCGCCCGAGTCGGACGCCACCGACCAGCCCTCGCGCGGGGTCTCCGTGATGATGACCTCCTCCGGGGTGAGGGTGACCGGCTCGCCGTTCACCTCCACCGAGGCCCCGCCCGAGCGCAGGGCCAGCGACAGCGCCGCCGCGTCGGCCGCGGCCACGGCCTTCGCCACGTCCTGGACGCCCTTGCCGAAGCGCTTGCCCAGCGCACGGAAATTGGCCTTGGCCGTGGTGTCCACCAGGGACCCGCCGACCTCGGAGAGCGAGGCCAGGGAGGAGACGTTCAGCTCCTCCGTGATCTGGGCCTGGAGCTCGGGCGAGAGCGCGTCGAAGCCCACCGCACCGACCAGCGCCCGGGAGAGAGGCTGGCGGGTCTTGACCCCGGACTCGGCCCGCGTCGCCCGGCCCAGCTCCACGAGGCGGCGTACCAGCAGCATCTGCTGCGAGAGGGTCGCGTCCACCTGGGAAGCGTCCGGCTGGGGCCACGAGGACAGGTGCACCGACTCGGGCGCCCCGGGGGTCACCGGGACGACCATGTCCTGCCAGACCCGCTCCGTGATGAAGGGGGTGAGGGGCGCCATCAGGCGGGTCACGGTCTCGACCACGTCGTGCAGCGTGCGCAGCGCGGCCGCGTCGCCCTGCCAGAAGCGGCGGCGCGAGCGGCGGACGTACCAGTTGGACAGGTCGTCCACGAAGGAGGAGAGGAGCTTGCCGGCGCGCTGGGTGTCGTACGACTCCATCGCCTCCGTGACCTCGGCGACGAGGGTGTGGAGCTCGGAGAGGAGCCACTTGTCGAGGACCGTGCGGTCCGCCGGCGCCGGGTCCGAGGCGGAGGGCGCCCAGTTCGACGTACGGGCGTACAGCGCCTGGAAGGCGACCGTGTTCCAGTACGTGAGGAGCGTCTTGCGGACGACCTCCTGGATCGTGCCGTGGCCCACCCGGCGGGCCGCCCACGGGGAGCCGCCGGCGGCCATGAACCAGCGCACCGCGTCCGCGCCGTGCTGGTCCATGAGCGGGATCGGCTGGAGGATGTTGCCCAGGTGCTTGGACATCTTGCGGCCGTCCTCGGCGAGGATGTGGCCGAGGCACACCACGTTCTCGTAGGAGGACTTGTCGAAGACGAGGGTGCCGACCGCCATCAGCGTGTAGAACCAGCCGCGCGTCTGGTCGATGGCCTCCGAGATGAACTGCGCCGGGTAGCGCTTCTCGAAGATCTCCTTGTTCTTGTACGGGTAGCCCCACTGCGCGAACGGCATCGAGCCCGAGTCGTACCAGGCGTCGATGACCTCCGGCACGCGGACGGCCTCCAGGGAGCAGCCCTCGTGGGTGCAGGTGAAGGTCACGTCGTCGATGTACGGGCGGTGCGGGTCCAGGGCGGACTGGTCCGTGCCCGACAGCTCCGACAGCTCCGCGCGCGAGCCCACGCACGTGAGGTGGTTCTCCTCGCAGCGCCAGATCGGCAGCGGGGTGCCCCAGTAGCGGTTGCGGGACAGCGCCCAGTCGATGTTGTTGTTCAGCCAGTCGCCGAAGCGGCCCTGCTTGACGGAGTCCGGGAACCAGTTGGTCTTCTCGTTCTCGCGCAGCATCGCGTCCTTGACGGCGGTGGTGCGGATGTACCAGGACGGCTGCGCGTAGTAGAGCAGGGCCGTGTGGCAGCGCCAGCAGTGCGGGTAGCTGTGCTCGTAGGCGATGTGCTTGAAGAGCAGGCCGCGCGCGTCGAGGTCGGCGGTCAGCTTCTCGTCGGCCTTCTTGAAGAAGACGCCGCCGACCAGCGGGACCTCCTCCTCGAAGGTGCCGTCGGGGCGGACCGGGTTCACGACGGGTAGGCCGTAGGCGCGGCAGACCGCGAGGTCGTCGGCGCCGAAGGCGGGGGACTGGTGGACCAGACCGGTGCCGTCCTCGGTCGTGACGTACTCGGCGTTCACGACGTAATGGGCGGGCGCCGGGAATTCGACGAGGGAGAAGGGGCGCTCGTACGTCCAGCGCTCCATCTCCTTGCCCGTGAAGGTCTCGCCGGTGGCCTCCCAGCCCTCGCCGAGGGCCTTCTCCAGCAGCGGCTGGGCGACGACGAGCTTCTCCTCGCCGTTGGTGGCGACGACGTACGTGACCTCCGGGTGGGCGGCGACGGCGGTGTTGGACACCAGGGTCCAGGGGGTCGTCGTCCAGACCAGGAGCGCGGCCTCGCCGGCGAGCGGGCCGGAGGTCAGGGGGAAGCGGACGTAGACGGAGGGGTCGACGACCGTCTCGTAGCCCTGGGCCAGCTCGTGGTCGGAGAGGCCGGTGCCGCAGCGCGGGCACCAGGGGGCGACGCGGTGGTCCTGGGTGAGCAGGCCCTTGTTGAAGATCTCCTTCAGCGACCACCACACGGACTCGACGTACTCGGGGTCCATGGTCCGGTAGGCGTCGTCCAGGTCGACCCAGTAGCCCATCCGGGTCGTGAGCTCGGTGAACGCGTCGGTGTGGCGGGTCACGGACTCGCGGCACTTGGCGTTGAATTCGGCGATGCCGTAGGCCTCGATGTCCTGCTTGCCGTTGAAGCCGAGCTCCTTCTCGACGGCGAGCTCGACGGGCAGGCCGTGGCAGTCCCAGCCGGCCTTGCGGGCGACGTGGTAGCCGCGCATGGTGCGGAACCGGGGGAAGACGTCCTTGAAGACGCGGGCCTCGATGTGGTGCGCGCCGGGCATGCCGTTCGCGGTCGGCGGGCCCTCGTAGAAGACCCACTCGGGGCGGCCCTCGGACTGCTCCAGGGTCTTGGCGAAGGTCTTGCTCTCGCGCCAGAAGTCGAGGACGGCGTGCTCGAGGGCGGGCAGGTCGACCTGGGCGGGGACCGGGCGGTACTGCGGCGGTGTGGTCATGAGGCTGAACTCTTCCTCCGGCGGGGTGTCACTTCCGTCCGGAGGGACGAGAGCCTTGGGCTGCTCCCGCGGTACCACCCTCCTTGGCCCCCGGACGTGGTCCGGCGGCCCCCTCATTGGGGTGCGAAGCCGGTTCTACCGGCCCTACGGGGATCCGTACGGGCTTTCTTCCGGCGGCTCCGGGGTGATCCTTCACATCGCGCTCGCCCCCGGGCTCTCACCGTCCCCGGGTCGCTCCTGGCTGCGTCCGACGCTACTCGTCCCCATCCATGCCTTTCGCTGGGGCCAGTGTACGGGGCCGGGGGGCGCTCGGCAGACCGGTTTACGGGCGCCCGCGCGGGGGCCGCGGGCACGGCGCGGCGGGGGCGCGGGAGGGCTTGGCGGGTGACCCGAACGGCCCTGCGCGCCGGTACGGACTCCCGTGGGGCGCGTGGGGCGGATTACCGGGCTTCCGGATGGGCACAACGGATGCAGGTTGACCTCGCGGGATGCGTGCCCCGTTGCCGCGGGGTCGGTGCCGATTTATCGTTCCGGCACGATTCGCGAGCAATGATCACAGTATGTGAAGGGGCCGCGGCCATGGTGGCGAAGAAGATCGCCGGTACTGCCGGAGAGGCGCTGGCCGAAGCACCCGTGAAGAAGGCGCCGGCGAAGAGGGCGAACGCCGTCAAGGCGGTCGCCGTGAAGAAGGCGGCGCCGGCGAAGAAGAAGGCACCCGCGAAGACGGCGGCACCGGCGAAGGACGCGGCGGCGGCCGTCAAGAAGGCGACCGTCAAGGAGGCGGCCGTCAAGGAGGCGGCCGTCAAGAAGAAGGCGACCGTCGCGAAGACGGCGGCCAAGAAGGCGGCCGCGAAGACGGCGGCCAAGAAGGCGGCGGCCGGCAAGGCGCCGTCCGAGGAGGCGGCCGCCGTCAAGAAGGCGGCGGCCGGCAAGGCGCCGTCCGAGGAGGCGGCCGCCGTCAAGAAGGCGAACGCCGTCGCGAAGCGGCAGGCCACGGCCACACCGGCCGGGGCCGAGGGGGCGGCGCAGGCCGCGAAACAGACGGGAGTCCGGAACGTGGTTGCCAAGAAGAGCACCGGTACGGCGAGGAAGGCGGCTGCGGCCGCCACCAGTGGGCTGCCCAAGACGAGGGTCACGGCTGCCACGGCGCCCGGTGAGCTCGCCGTACGGCCCGGGGAGGACCCCTGGACCCAGGGAGAGGTCGACGAGGCCCGCAGCGAGCTGGTGAGCGAGGTGCTCAGACTGCGTGCCGAGCTCGATGCCTCGGAGGTGGCCATCTCGGGCCTGATGCGCGACTCGGGCGACGGCGCGGGCGACGACCAGGCCGATACCGGCACCAAGAACATCACCCGGGAGTCCGAGCTGGCCCTCGCGGCGAACGCCACCTCGATGCTGGAGCAGACCGAGCGGGCCCTGGAACGCCTGGAGGCGGGCACGTACGGGATCTGTGAGAACTGCGGCAAGCCCATCGGCAAGGCCAGGATGCAGGCCTTCCCCCGGGCCACCCTGTGCGTCGACTGCAAGCAGAAGCAGGAACGCAGGCACTAGGGAGCGGAGCGTCGTAGCGGGCGCCGGAGGCGGGGGGCAGGCGTGGGGCGAGGACCCTGTCGTACCCTCGTGTCTCGTCAGGGTCCAGCAGGAGCCTGGTCCGAACCAGTTCGAGGGACTCACGTGGCAGAGGCGGAGCGCATCATCGGTACGCCGGACGTCGGGGACGACACCCAGCCCGAGTCCGCCGAGCCCAGGGGGCACCGGCGGATCGTGGCCCTGCTCGTCGTGGCCGTCCTCGCGTACCTGCTGGATCTCGGCAGCAAGATGCTGGTCGTGGCGAAGCTGGAGCACCAGCCGCCGATCGAGATCGTCGGTGACGTGCTGAGGTTCGAGGCGGTCCGCAACGCGGGAGCCGCCTTCGGCTTCGGCGAGGCCTTCACGATCATCTTCACCTGCATCGCGGCCACCGTGATCGTGGTGATCGTGCGGCTGGCGCGCAAGCTCTACAGCCTGCCGTGGGCCATCGCGCTGGGCCTGCTGCTCGGTGGCGCGCTGGGCAATCTGACCGACCGGATCTTCCGCTCGCCGGGAGTGTTCCGGGGGGCGGTCGTCGACTTCATCGCGCCGTCCCACTTCGCCGTCTTCAACCTCGCCGACTCGGCGATCGTGTGCGGCGGCATCCTGATCGTCCTGCTGTCCTTCCGCGGTCTGGACCCGGACGGGACCGTCCACAAGGACTGATCGAGGGAAAGCTCCCCGGCCGAGTCCTGCATACTCGACAGGTGAGTACGATTCCCGAGATCCGCACCCTGCCCGTTCCCGATGGCCTCGAGGGCGAGCGCGTCGACGCCGCCATCGCCCGTATGTTCGGATTTTCCCGGACGAAGGCGGCCGAACTCGCGGCCGCGGGGAAGGTGTCGGTCGACGGCAGCGTCGTCGGGAAGTCCGAGCGCGTACACGGTGGCGCCTGGCTCGAAGTCGAGATGCCCGCGCCGCCGCGGCCGGTGGAGGTCGTCGCCGAGCCCGTCCCGGGCATGGAGATCGTCCACGACGACGACGACATCGTCGTCATCATGAAGCCGGTGGGCGTCGCCGCCCACCCGAGCCCCGGCTGGACCGGCACCACCGTCATCGGTGGCCTCGCCGCGGCCGGCTACCGGATCTCGACTTCCGGCGCCTCCGAGCGCCAGGGCATCGTGCACCGTCTGGACGTCGGCACGTCCGGCCTGATGGCCGTCGCCAAGTCGGAGCGGGCCTACACCTCGCTGAAGAACCAGTTCCGCGAGCGGGTCGTGGACAAGCGCTACCACGCGCTGGTGCAGGGGCACCCGGACCCGATGAGCGGCACGATCGACGCGCCGATCGGGCGCCACCCCAGCGCGGACTACAAGTGGGCAGTGACCCAGGACGGCAAGGCGTCCGTCACGCACTACGACCTGATCGAGGCCTTCCGGGCCGCCTCGCTGCTGGACATCAAGCTGGAGACCGGGCGTACGCACCAGATCCGCGTGCACATGTCCGCGCACCGGCACCCGTGCGTCGGCGACCTGACGTACGGCGCCGACCCGACCGTCGCCAAGCGCCTGGGGCTGACCCGGCAGTGGCTGCACGCGGTGCGGCTGGGGTTCGAGCACCCGTCGGACGGCCAGTGGGTGGAGTTCGAGAGCACCTACCCGGCGGACCTCCAGCACGCGCTGGACGTGATCCGGGCCGAGAGCGAGTGACGTCCGCCGGCTTCACCGTCCGGGTGGCCTCGGGGGAGGCCGACATGGCGGCCTGCTTCGCGGTCCGGACCGAGGTGTTCGTGGTCGAGCAGTCCGTGCCGGAGTCGATCGAGTACGACGCGTACGACGCGGACGCGGTGCACGTGCTGGCCGTGGGCGCGGACGGGGTGGCGCTGGGCACCGGGCGGCTGCTGTACGGGCCCGCGGCGCTGGGCAAGACGGGGTCCGAGGACGTCGGCTCGCTCGGGCGGCTGGCCGTACGCAAGGCCGCGCGCGGGCTGGGCGTGGGCGTGGCGCTGGTCCGCGCGATCGAGGCGGAGGCGGTCCGGCTGGGGCTGACCGCGGTGGACCTGGGCGCGCAGACGCATGCGCTCGGCTTCTACGAGCGGCTCGGGTACGCGGCGTACGGCCCGGAGTTCCAGGACGCGGGCATCGCGCACCGCGCGATGCGCCGGCCCGTGCCGTAGCCGTTGCAGCCCCGCCGGCGTGGAGGGCGCGGGCGCGCAGCGCCGTAGGGGTTCGGGGCTGAGCGCCGACACGCGGGGCCGGGTCGTCACCGCCCGGGCCGGGCGCAGCGGCTGGCAGGGTGGGTGCGTGGACCAGCTTGCTCTGTTGTTCGTGCTGCTTCTCGGGGCCGTGGTCACGGTGCCGCTCGGGGACCGGCTCGGGCTGCCCGCGCCCGTCCTCATGACCATCGGCGGAGTCGTCCTCGCGCTGGTGCCCGCCGTGCCCAACGTCGACGTGCCGCCCGAGTACATCCTTCCGCTGGTGCTGCCGCCGCTGCTGTACGCCTCCGTGCAGCGGACCTCCTGGCGCCAGTTCGCGGCCAACGTCCGGCCGATCCTGCTGCTCGCCGTGGCGCTGGTCTTCGTGACGACCGCCGCCGTCGCCGCCGTTGCGCACGCCGTCGTGCCCGGGCTGCCGATCGCGGCCGCCGTCGCGCTCGGCGCGCTCGTGGCCCCGCCCGACCCCGTCGCCGCCACCGCAGTGGCCGGTTCCCTCGGGCTGCCCCGCCGCATGGTGTCGATCCTGGAGGGCGAGGGGCTCTTCAACGACGTGACCGCCATCGTGCTCTACCACGTGGCCGTCGCCGCGGCCGTCAGCGGCAGTTTCTCCTGGCCCGACGCGCTCGGGGAGTTCGTCCTGTCCGCCGTGGTCGCCGTGGCCGTGGGGCTCGCGCTCGGCTGGGCCGCCAACCGGCTGATGGGGCGGCTGGGCGACGCCACGCTGCAGATCGGGCTGACGCTGCTCGTCCCCTTCGTCTCGTACGTGCTGGCCGAGGAGTTCCAGGGATCCGGCGTGCTGGCCGTGCTGACGACCGCCCTGTTCCTGGCCGAGTACGCCAACGACGCGGACGACGTGCTGGGGCGGCTCGCCGGGCACACCTTCTGGGAAGTCGTCGACATGCTGGTCACGGGCGTGGCGTTCGGGCTGATCGGGCTGGAGCTGCACAACGTGTTCGGCACGGCGCGCGGGCGCGAGTGGGAGATGGCCGGCTGGGCGGCGGCCGTGATCGCGGTGGTGGTCGGCGTACGGCTGATCTGGCTGCTGCCGGCGGGCTGGCTGGCCAAGAGGCTGCACACGGGGCGCGACTACGACGAGGAGATCCCCCTGAGCTGGCGGGAGAGCGTGGTCATGTGGTGGGCCGGGATGCGGGGAGTGGCCTCGGTGGCCCTGGCCCTCGCGATCCCCCTTCACACGGCGGCGGGCGACCCCTTTCCCGCGCGCGACCAGATCGTCTTCATCGCCTTCGCCGTGATCATGGCGACGCTGGTGCTGCAGGGGCTGACCCTGCCGTGGCTGGTGCGGCGGCTGGGGGTGGAGGCCGACTCGGACGCGGAGCGGGAGGGCGAACGGCAGCTGGCGATCCGCGCCGCGAAGGCCGCGAAGCGGCGGCTGAAGGAGATCGAGGAGGTCGAGGACCTGCCGGAGGACCTGGTGGAGACGCTGTACCGGCGTGCGTACGACGTGGGGGCCCGGATCAGCCCCGACATGGTGGACGAGGAGCGGCGGGAGGCGTACGTGCAGCGGGTGCAGCGGATCCGGGACGTCCAGCGCATTCAGCGCGAGATGTTGTCGGCCGCCCGCCACGAGGTGCTCGCCGCACGCAGCGAACCCGGCGCCGATCCGGAGATCGTGGACCGGGTGCTGCGGTACCTGGACGTACGGAGCCTGCGGTAGCTCAGCGGGCGAGCATGCGGAGCAGCCGGACGTAGCGGGACCAGCGGGCCGGGCGGGGCAGGGCGCCGGTGGTGGCGCGCTCGGCGAGGTCCAGGGAGTCCTCCAGGCAGGCGTCGTGCCCCCACCGCCAGGCCAGGGGCCAGGTCAGCCGGGCGAGTCCGGTCACCCGCATCGCGAGGGTGTGCCGCAGCAGCGTGTGCTCCTCGTCGAGGGGCAGCACGGCGAACTCGTGGAAGCCGTGGAAGCCGCGCGGCCCCGTGAAGGTGAAGCGGATCCAGGTCCCCGGCACGTACGCGGCGACCGTGTAGCGGACCGGCCCGTGGCCGCCGACCGCGCCGACCGAGAGCGGACGGTCGAATTCCAGCGTTCCCCAGCTGCGCGAGGGCCACAGCCGGTCGGCCGCGCCGTCGGACAGGCTGTCGAGCAGCGCGCCCACCTCGTCCGCCTTGGCCGCCAGCAGGCGTTCGTGCACGTTGAAGACGGGCATGGGTCTTCCTCCCCAATTAATTAGAGACTGTTCTCTAATTAATTGGAGGGTACTCTCTGATTCATGGCGCGACCACCCCGCTTCGACACCGGCCGGCTCCTCGACGCCGCCGTGCTCCTCACCGCCGCCGGCGGGCCCGCGGCGGTGACCATGTCCGCCGTGGCCCAGGCGGTCGGGGCGCCGAGCGGCTCCGTGTACCACCGGTTCGCCGGGCGCGCGGCGCTGCTGGCCGAGGTGTGGCTGCGTACCGTCGAGGACTTCCAGGCGGGTTACCTCGCCGCGCTCGCCGCGGACCCCGACTCCCGCCGGGCCGCGCGCGCCGCGGCCCGTCACGTCGTCGCCTGGAGCCGGGCCCATCCGGCCGAGGCCGCGCTACTGCTCCACGGCGCCGAGGAGTTCGGCCGCGCCGACTGGTCCGAGGAGCACAGGGACCGCGCCGACCGGGGCAACCTGCGCGTCTACACCGCCCTTGGGGCGCTCGGCGAGGCCCTCGGCGTGACCGGTCCCCAGGGGCAGGACCGCATCGCCCTCGCCCTCATCGACCTGCCGCTGGCCGTCGTCCGCCGCCACCTGCGCGCCGGCCGCGAGCTGCCGCCGCACGCCGAGGACCTCGCCGAGGAGTGCACCGCCACGCTCCTCGGCTGAGGTGGGGTCAGGCCTGCGGCCGGGGGGCGGCCTCGGAGGTCGCGACGCGGGGCAGCGCGTAGGGGTGGTGGGCCACCAGCCAGGCGATCAGGCGTTCGCGGACCGCGCAGCGGACCGTCCACACGTCGTCCGCGTCCTTCGCCGTCACCACCGCCCGGACCTCGACCGTGTGCGGGGTGGTGTCCGTCACCACGAGGCTCGAGCCGCGGCCGTCCCACTCCGGGATGTCGTTCAGGATCGTCTGGAGCTGGGCCCGCATCAGGTCGACGGGGGCGCTGTGGTCCACGTGCCAGTAGACCGTGCCGGTCATCTGCGCGCCGCCGCGCGACCAGTTCTCGTAGGGCTTGCTCGTGAAGTACGAGACCGGCATCGTGATGCGGCGCTCGTCCCACGTGCGGACGGTCAGGAAGGTCAGCGTGATCTCCTCGACCTTGCCCCACTCCTTGTCGACCACGACCGTGTCGCCGATGCGGACGGTGTCGCCGAAGGCGATCTGGAGTCCGGCGAACAGGTTGCCCAGCGAGGACTGGGCGGCGATGCCCGCCACGATCCCGAGCACGCCCGCGGAGGCCAGCATCGAGGCGCCGACCGCCCGCATCGGCGGGAAGGTCAGGAGCATGGCCGCCGCGGCGACCACGATCACCACCGCCGTGACCACCCGCTGGATCAGCGTGACCTGGGTGCGGACCCGCCGGACTCGGGCGTCGTCCTGGGTCACCGAGGCGTAGCGCGCGTACGTGGAGTCGACGGCGGCCGTCGCGATGCGCACGGCCAGCCAGGCCGTGGAGGCGATCAGGACCAGGGTCAGGAAGCGGCCGATGCCGAAGGCGTGCTCGGGGAGGATTCCCGCCTGGCGGTGGGACCCGCGCAGCAGTGAGGTGCACAGCACCACCTGGAAGGGGACGCGGCACCGGCGCAGCAGGCCCCACAGGGGGGTTTCGGGGTGCCGGGCGTCGGCGCGGCGCAGCAGCAGGTCCACCACTCCGCCGGCGATCAGGGTGACGACCAGCGCCCCGGCGACGAACAGGGCGGGGCGCAGGACGGTGTCCATCTCCATGCGTATGAACGTAACCGGAAGGGTCTGGGCGTAACCGGAAGCGTCAGGCGGAAACTGGCACGATGGTGGGTATGAACATCATGCTGTTCCATTCGACGTACGGGCTGCGGCCCGCGGTGCACGAGGCTGCCGACCGGCTGCGCAAGGCCGGGCACCAGGTGCACGTGCCGGATCTCTTCGAGGGGCGCACCTTCGGGACCGTCGAGGAGGGCATGGCCCACCAGGACGAGGTAGGCCGCGACGAGCTGCTCAAGCGGGCGGTGCTGGCCTCCGCGCCGCACTCCGAGCAGGGCCTGGTCTACGCCGGCTTCTCCTTCGGCGGCTCCCTCGCACAGCACCTGGCGCTGGCCGACGACAAGGCGCGCGGGCTGCTGCTCCTGCACGGGACGGCGGACCTGGACGACGACGCCTCGGTGGACGCGCTGCCCGTGCAGCTGCACGTCGCGGACCCGGACCCCTTCGAGCCGCACGACTGGCTGACGGCCTGGTACCTGCGCATGCAGCGGGCCGGGGCCGATGTGGAGGTCCACAGCTACCCCGGCGCCGGCCACCTGTTCACCGACCCGGGGCTGGACGACTACGACGCCGAGGCCGCCGAGCAGGCCTGGAAGGTCGCCCTCGGCTTCCTCGACGGCCTGTAGACCCGGTGCGACGCGGCAGGGCACGGTCCGGCGCTCTCCGGACCGTGCCCTGTCCCCGTTGCCGGGGGTCCTGGCCGGACGGAACCGTCCGCCGATCACGTTCCCCGGGCGCGCTCACTGACGCCTGGGGAACGGCGGCTTGTTCGGATCCGAGGCGTCAGCCGGCCCGGTAGGCCGTCCAGCTGCTCGACATGCGGGCCACCTGGCCGGCGGTGAACTGGTACATGCACGAGTCGTACGTGTAGTCCATGAAGTTGCGGATCGGGTCCGCGCCCGGCTTGCTGGCGCAGCTGTCGCGACCGGTCGGGCACTCGTACGCGGCGCTCTTCTCGGCCGGGGTGTCGGAGACGTAGTCGCCGTTCCCGTTACAACCGCCCTGGAAGGTGTGGTACAGGCCCAGCCAGTGGCCGACCTCGTGGGTCGCGGTGTCGCCCTCGTTGTAGTTGGCCGCGGAGCCGCCGGGCAGCGAGCTGTCCAGGACGACCACGCCGTCCATCTTGGGGGCGGAGTTGTAGGACGTCGGGAAGGTCGCCCAGCCGAGCAGACCGCCGGAGAGCTTGGCGGTGTAGAAGTTCAGCGCGCCGGGGCCGCCCTGGCGCAGGGCGTTCTTCATGTCCTTCTCGGCCTGGGAACCGGAGGCCAGGTTGTACCAGGCGGCGTTGTCCGTGTAGTCGGTCGACGCGAGGGTGAACTGGAAGTTCGTGTTCACATTGCCGGTGCCCTGGCCGCCGTAGGCCGCGTTGAGGACCGACAGCTGGTTGTTGATGTCCGTCGCCGAGAGCTTGCCGGCGGTGCCCGAGTGCACGACGTGGAAGTACACGGGGATGTTGACGACGGCCTCGGCCGCGGCCAGGCTGCGCTGCGGCTGGTTCTTCAGGGCCTTGTCCAGCTTCGCCTTGAGGTCGGCGTCCATGGCCTTCGCCTGGGCGTCGGTGACCTCGTTGGGCTCGTCCGCGTGCTCCTCGTGGGCGCGGGCGACACGGGCGTTGGCGGCGGCCCCGGTCGTACCTTCCTCGGCGCACACCTCGGCGGGGGACTTCGCGGCCGCCAGCGTGGTGGGGGCGGCCAGCGGGGTGAATGCCAAGGTTCCGGCCAGGACCGCCGTGCCCATCAGGCGGCGGCGAAGAAGGGGGGATATGCGGGCAATTGCGCGCACGTGTGCTCCTCGCGGTGGGGGGTTGTTGGCGTGAAGGATCTCTTCAGCTGGCGCGAAGCTTATGTGTGCATGACATCTTCAGGTCAAGAGCCTTGCGTAAAAGATTTGTTGCCGAAAACGCACAGGGGCGCCTGGTCTGTACCAGGCGCCCCGTCCCACAGGAGAATTGACGGTCAATCAGCGAACCGGCTGGTAGGCGCGCTCCACCTTCTGCGTGCCGTTCAGGGTGCGGTACGAGCGGGACCAGGCGGCCGTGGCGTCCTGGCGCCGCTTGTCGGACACCACGTAGTAGTCCATTTGCGAGCGCTCCGCCGTCACGTCGAGCACGCCGTAGCCGTGCGCGTCCATATCCAGCCACTTCACGTGCCAGTTGGCGGCCTTGATCGCCGACTCGGCGACCAGTGAGGCGGTGTCCGCCGGCACGTGCAGGATGTCGTCCAGGTTGTCCGAGGTCACCGAGGTGACCACGAACTCGGTCGCCGCCGTCCCCGAACCGGGGTAGGTGGCCATGTTCACGGGGACCTCGTTCGCCCACGCCATGTGGATGTCGCCCGTCAGGAAGACCGTGTTCTTCACGCCCCGGTCCTTCAGGTGGCCCAGGAGTTCCTTTCGATCGTCCGTGTAGCCGTCCCACTGGTCCACGTTGACCGCTATGCCGCCCTCGGGCAGGCCGAGCAGCTTGGCGAGCGGGCCGATCAGGTGCGCGGGCAGCGAGGCGAAGGCCACCGGCGAGATCATCACCGAGGTGCCGACGAGCTTCCAGGTGGCGTCGGAGGTCGCGAGGCCCGATTTCAGCCAGTCGAGCTGGGCGCGCCCGGTCAGCGTGCGCTCGGGGTCGTCCACCGAGCCGCTGCCGACCTTGACCTGCTGGGAGCGGAAGGAGCGCAGGTCGAGCAGGTGCAGGTCGGCCAGGGTGCCGAAGCGCAGCCGCCGGTAGACGGTGCCCGCTATGGAGGCGCGGACGGGCATCCACTCGAAGTACGCCTGCTTGGCGGCGGCCGCGCGGGCCGCCCACTCGCCCTCGGCGCCCGCCGTGTGGTTCTCCGCGCCGCCCGCCCAGGCGTCGTTGGCGAACTCGTGGTCGTCCCAGATGGCGATGACCGGGTGGGCGTGGTGCAGCGCCTGGAGGTCGGCGTCCGTCTTGTACGTGCCGTGCCGGGTGCGGTAATCGGCGAGCGAGACGATCTCGTGCCGGGGCTCGTGCGCGCGGACGACGTACTTGGCCTCCGGGTACCCCCCGGACTGGTACTCGTAGATGTAGTCGCCCAGGTGCAGGATCGCGTCGAGGTCGGTGCGGGCGGCCAGGTGCCGGTAGGCGGAGAAGTAGCCGGACTCCCAGTTGGCGCAGGACACCACGCCGAAGCGGACCCCGGAGGTGGTCACGTCGTGGCCGGGGGTGGTGCGGGTGCGTCCCGTCGGGGAGACCGTGGAGCCGGCCGTGAACCGGTACCAGTACGGGGTCTGCGGCTGCAGTCCGCGCACGTCCACCTTGACCGTGTGGTCGGTGGCGGCGCTCGCCGTGACGGTGCCGCTCGCGACGACGCCGGAGAAGTTCTTGTCCGCGGCCACCTCCCAGGCGACCTGGACGGCGGGGCCGAGGCCGGAGCCCGGCACGGCCTCGGCGGTGGGGGTGACACGGGTCCACAGCAGGATCCCGTCGGGCAGCGGGTCGCCGGACGCGACGCCGTGCAGGAAGGCCGGTGCGCTCTCGGCGGCATGGGCGGCCGAGGCCCCCAGCGAGCCGAGGGGGGCCAGGGCGGCCGTGGCCGCGGCAGCGAGAACGACCGTGCGACGGCGGGGGGTTGCCGCGGTCGCAGGGGAAGGGAGATGACTGGTCACGGATCATCATATTACTGGCCGGTATGACCGCGGGGGCAAGACCGGGAACGCAACGGGCGGGCGAACTCTGGGAGTCCGCCCGCCCGTTGGGCCTGCCTTGTCCGGAAACGAGGCCTCCGAAAATGGCCGGGGTTCAGCCCTGCAGGGCCTTGTCGATCGCGGCCGTGAACGCCTCCGGGGTCCCCGGGGTGTCGATCTTCTTGCCGTCCATCTTCAGCGTCGGCGTACCCGTGACACCGGACTTGTTGAAGGCCTTCGACATCTCCAGCGCCCACCGGTCGTACGTGCCGTCCTCGACGGCCTTCTTGAACTCGGCGTTGCCCTTGAGCGCCGGGACCGTGTCCGCGACCTTCAGCAGGTAGTCGTCCTTGGCGAAGCTGTCGACGGTCTCCTCCGGGTGCAGCTCCTTGGAGTAGAGGGCCGCCTTGTAGTCCAAGAACGCCTCCGGGCTGACGTTCAGCGCTGCGCCCAAGGCGCTCAGGGCGTTCTTCGAGCCCTCGCCCTTGACGGCGTTGTCGATGAAGGTGGCGCCGAAGTACTGGAGCTTGTACTTGCCGGCCTCGACGTCCTTCTTCATCTGCCCGCCGACCGCCTGCTCGAACTGGGCGCAGGCCGGGCAGCGCGAGTCCTCGTAGACCTCGAGGGTCTTCTTCGCGTCGGCCTTGCCGACCACGACCGTGGTGCCGTCCTCGCCCTCGGTGTTCTTCGGCTTGATCAGCTCGGCCTTGGCGGCCTTGTCCCAGTAGCCCGGCTGGTTGGACTGCATGATCGCGTAGCCGACGC
Organism: Streptomyces sp. NPDC048349; assembly: GCF_040651925.1. Taxonomy (NCBI): domain Bacteria; kingdom Bacillati; phylum Actinomycetota; class Actinomycetes; order Kitasatosporales; family Streptomycetaceae; genus Streptomyces; species Streptomyces sp. NPDC048349. The sequence continues at coordinate 57,597 of NZ_JBEZLA010000024.1, forward strand.
CGCCGGCCAGGGCGAGGGCGGCGACGACCGCGCCGGCCACGATCACCTGGCGGCGCATCTTGTCCTTCTTCGCCTGCGCCTCGCGCTCGGCGCGCAGCCGCTCGCGGGCGGCAGCCTTGTTGGCCTGGCTGTTGCGTGAACTCATGGTGGTCTCCGTGGGGTGTGACGTGATGGGGGTGCCGTACGTGCGTCAGGCGCTTGCGAGAGCGCCGCGCACGGGAGGTCCCCGCCGTCCCACGGAATGTGCGGGGAAGCGCGTACGGGCCCGGGTGCCCGCCGCGGCCGGCGGCCGGAACCGCTCCACGGGTGCCGCGGCCACCGCCCCGGGAGCACCGGTCAGCAGCAGCGGCCGGAAGGCGCAGGCGGCGGCCGCGCGCAGCAGCCGGCCCAGCGCCCGCTCGCCGTGGCGGAGCCATCCGGCGGCGAGCAGCCCGACCGACACGTGCGCGGCGAGCAGCAGCCAGGGCGTCCACGGCCCGGGCGAGGACAGCAGCGCGGCCGGATCGCCGGCCGGCCCGGCCACCTCGGCCAGCGGCCCGCCCACTGCGGGGCCGCCGCACAGCTCCTCCAGGCCCAGGGCGCGCAGCGGACCCGAGACCGGGCCGCCCGCCGGGCCGTAGCAGAGGTGCTGTCCGGCCGTGAAGACGGTGTCGGCGGCCAGCTCCAGCGGGACCAGCAGCCCGGCGATGGGGCCGAAGCCCCGCTCACGGCCGGCGAGCGCGTAGGCGATCACGAAGACGGCCGCGAAGGCGCCGCCCACCAGCGCGGGCGGCAGCGGCACCCGGGACATCAGGACGTGCGAGCCCGCGGAGAGCAGCACGACGGCCGCGCTGAACAGCGCGGCCCGCAGCCCCCGGAGTCTCACCTCTGATATGTCCATCGCCGCGAGTGTGCCATGCGTCCCTATGGAAGCCTCCCGCAGGTCCTCTTCCCGCCGCTTCAGCGGGGGCGCCTCCCGGTGGCGGCCGGGGGAGTGAGCCGGCCGTTGCGGAAGAGGTCCACGAAGATCTGGTGGTCGGCGCGCGCCCGGGCCCCGTAGGCGTGGGCGAAGTCCACCAGCAGGGCGGCGAAGCCCTCCTCGTCGGCCGCGATGGCCGCGTCGATGGCCCGCTCGGTCGAGAAGGGGACCAGCGTCTGGCCGCTCTCGTCCGCGTCCGCCGCCCCGTGCATGGTCGCGGTCGCCCGGCCCAGGTCCGCGACGACGGCCGCGATCTCCTCCGGGTCGTCCAGGTCCGACCAGTCCAGGTCCACCGCGTACGGGGAGACCTCGGCCACCAGCTGCCCGCAGCCGTCCAGCTCCGTCCAGCCCAGCCACGGGTCGGCATGGGCCTGCAGGGCGCGCTGGGAGATCACCGTGCGGTGGCCCTCGTGCCGGAAGTACTCGCGCACGGCGCGGTCGGTGATGTGCCGGGAGACCGCCGGGGTCTGCGCCTGCTTGAGGTAGATCACGACGTCGTTCTCCAGGGCGTCGCTGTGCCCCTCCAGCAGGATGTTGTACGAGGGCAGGCCCGCCGAGCCGATCCCGACGCCCCGGCGGCCCACCACGTCCTTGACCCGGTAGGAGTCGGGCCGCACCAGGGACTCGTCGGGCAGCGTCTCCAGGTAGCCGTCGAAGGCGGCCAGCACCTTGTAGCGGGTGGCCGCGTCCAGCTCGATGGTGCCGGGGCCCGGGGTGAAGCGGCGCTCGAAGTCGCGGATCTCCGTCATCGAATCCAGCAGGGAGAAGCGGGTACGGGAACGGGCCGAGCGCAGCGCGTCCAGCAGCGGGCCCTGGGAGGTGTCCAGGGTGAAGGAGGGCACCTCGTCCTCGTACGCATGCAGGCCCCGGGTGGCCATGGCGCGGATCCGCTCCCGGTAGGCGCCCGCGTAGACCCGGACCAGCTCGCTGATCTGGTCGTCGCTGAGCGCCTTGGTGTAGCCGATCAGGGCGACGGAGGCCGCGAACCGCTTCAGGTCCCAGGTGAAGGGGCCGACGTACGCCTCGTCGAAGTCGTTGACGTTGAAGATCAGTCGCCCGTGGGAGTCCATGTACGTGCCGAAGTTCTCGGCGTGCAGATCGCCGTGGATCCACACCCGGCCCGTCCGGTCGTCCAGGTACGGGCCGCCGTGCCGGTCCCGCTCCAGGTCCGCGTAGAAGAGGCAGGCCGTGCCGCGGTAGAAGGCGAAGGCCGAGGCGGCCATCTTCCGGAACTTGACCTGGAAGGCGGCGGGGTCGGCGGCGAGGAGCTCACCGAAGGCGGTGTCGAACACGTCGAGTATCTGCTCGGCGCGCTGCTCGTCGGTCGTCTCGGGAACCGCCATGGCGGATGCCTCCTGGTGGTGCGGGGTGGATCCGGTGGGATCGCATTTCGGACAGGTGCCCTTGGCTCTGCAACGGATGACCGTACCGGCCGGTGCCCGGGATCTGTCACCCGGTCGACGTAGGATTCGTAGCTGCCGTCCCTCTCTCCCCACCGGAGGACCCCCACCGTGACCAAGCCGCCGTTCACGCACCTGCACGTCCACACCCAGTACTCGCTGCTGGACGGTGCCGCGCGGCTGAAGGACATGTTCAACGCGTGCAACGAGATGGGCATGACGCACATCGCCATGTCCGACCACGGCAACCTGCACGGGGCCTACGACTTCTTCCACAGCGCCCAGAAGGCCGGGATCACCCCGATCATCGGCATCGAGGCGTACGTCGCCCCCGAGTCCCGGCGCAACAAGCGGCGCATCCAGTGGGGCCAGCCGCACCAGAAGCGCGACGACGTCTCCGGTTCCGGCGGTTACACCCACAAGACGATCTGGGCGTCGAACGCCACCGGCCTGCACAACCTCTTCCGGCTGTCCTCCGACGCGTACGCCGAGGGCTGGCTCACCAAGTGGCCGCGCATGGACAAGGAGACCATCTCCAAGTGGTCCGAGGGGCTGATCGCCTCCACCGGCTGCCCCTCGGGCGAGCTCCAGACGCGCCTTCGGCTCGGCCAGTTCGACGAGGCCCTGAAGTCGGCCTCCGAGTACCAGGACATCTTCGGCAAGGACCGCTACTTCCTGGAGCTGATGGACCACGGCATCGAGATCGAGCGCCGGGTCCGCGACGGGCTGCTGGAGATCGGCAAGAAGCTCGGCATCCCGCCGCTGGTGACGAACGACTCGCACTACACCTACGCGAGCGAGGCCGCCGCCCACGACGCCCTGCTGTGCATCCAGACCGGCAAGAACCTCTCGGACCCCGACCGCTTCCGCTTCGACGGCTCCGGCTACTACCTGAAGTCGACCGACGAGATGTACGCGATCGACTCCTCGGACGCCTGGCAGGAGGGCTGCGCCAACACCAAGCTGGTCGCGGACCAGATCGACACCGAGGGCATGTTCACGTTCCGGAACCTGATGCCGAAGTTCGACATTCCGGAGGGTCACACCGAGGTCAGCTGGTTCCGCGAGGAGACCATGCGCGGCATGCACCGCCGCTTCCCCGGGGGCATCCCCGAGGACCGCATGAAGCAGGTCGAGTACGAGATGGACACGATCATCTCGATGGGCTTCCCGGGCTACTTCCTCGTGGTCGCCGACTTCATCATGTGGGCCAAGAACCAGGGCATCGCGGTGGGCCCGGGCCGGGGCTCCGCGGCCGGCTCGATCGTCGCCTACGCCATGGGCATCACCGACCTCGACCCGATCCCGCACGGCCTGATCTTCGAGCGCTTCCTGAACCCCGAGCGCGTGTCCATGCCCGATGTCGACATCGACTTCGACGAGCGCAGGCGCGTCGAGGTGATCCGGTACGTGACGGAGAAGTACGGCCAGGACAAGGTCGCCATGATCGGCACCTACGGCACCATCAAGGCCAAGAACGCGATCAAGGACTCCGCGCGCGTCCTGGGCTACCCGTACGCCATGGGCGACCGCCTCACCAAGGCCATGCCCGCCGACGTCCTCGGCAAGGGCATCCCGCTCTCCGGCATCCTCGACCCCTCGCACCCCCGCTACAGCGAGGCCGGCGAGATCCGCGCGATGTACGAGAACGAGCCGGACGTGAAGAAGGTGATCGACACCGCCCGCGGCGTCGAGGGCCTGGTCCGCCAGATGGGCGTGCACGCCGCCGGCGTGATCATGTCCAGCGAGACGATCACCGACCACGTGCCCGTCTGGGTGCGGCACACCGACGGCGTCACCATCACCCAGTGGGACTACCCGAGCTGCGAGTCGCTCGGCCTGCTGAAGATGGACTTCCTCGGCCTGCGCAACCTCACGATCATGGACGACGCCGTCAAGATGGTGAAGGCCAACAAGGGGATCGACATCGATCTCCTGGCCCTGCCGCTCGACGACCCCAAGACCTTCGAACTGCTGGGCCGCGGCGACACCCTCGGCGTCTTCCAGTTCGACGGCGGGCCCATGCGCTCCCTGCTGCGCCTGATGAAGCCCGACAACTTCGAAGACATCTCCGCCGTGTCCGCGCTCTACCGCCCGGGCCCGATGGGCATGAACTCGCACACGAACTACGCGCTGCGCAAGAACAAGCAGCAGGAGATCACCCCGATCCACCCCGAGCTGGAGAAGCCGCTCGAAGAGGTGCTCGCGGTCACCTACGGCCTGATCGTCTACCAGGAGCAGGTGCAGAAGGCCGCCCAGATCATCGCCGGGTACTCGCTCGGCGAGGCCGACATCCTGCGCCGCGTGATGGGCAAGAAGAAGCCCGAGGAACTGGCGAAGAACTTCACCATCTTCCAGGCGGGCGCCCGCAAGAACGGCTACTCCGACGAGGCCATCCAAAAGCTCTGGGACGTCCTGGTCCCCTTCGCCGGCTACGCCTTCAACAAGGCCCACTCGGCCGCCTACGGCCTGGTCTCCTACTGGACGGCCTACCTCAAGGCGAACTACCCGGCCGAGTACATGGCCGGCCTGCTCACCTCGGTCAAGGACGACAAGGACAAGTCCGCGATCTACCTGAACGAGTGCCGGCGCATGGGCATCAAGGTGCTCCCGCCGAACGTCAACGAGTCGGAGTCCAACTTCGCCGCCCAGGGCGACGACGTGATCCTCTTCGGCCTCACCGCGGTGCGCAACGTCGGCCAGAACGTCGTCGACTCGATCATCAAGACCAGGAAGGCCAAGGGGAAGTACTCCTCCTTCCCCGACTTCCTGGACAAGGTCGAGGCCGTCGTCTGCAACAAGCGCACCATCGAATCGCTGATCAAGGCCGGCGCCTACGACGAGATGGGCCACACCCGCAAGGGACTGGTCGCCCACCACGAGTCGATGATCGACAACGTGGTCGCGGTCAAGCGCAAGGAGGCCGAGGGCCAGTTCGACCTCTTCGGCGGGATGGGCGACGAGGGCGCGGGCGACGAGCCCGGCTTCGGCCTGGACGTCGAGTTCTCCGACGTCGAGTGGGAGAAGTCCTACCTGCTCGCCCAGGAGCGCGAGATGCTCGGCCTCTACGTCTCCGACCACCCGCTCTTCGGCCTGGAGCACGTGCTCTCCGACAAGACCGACGCCGGGATCTCCCAGCTGACCGGCGGCGAGCACTCCGACGGCGCCGTCGTCACCATCGGCGGCATCATCTCCGGCCTCCAGCGCAAGATGACCAAGCAGGGCAACGCCTGGGCCATCGCCACCGTCGAGGACCTGGCCGGCTCCATCGAGTGCATGTTCTTCCCCGCGACCTACCAGCTCGTCTCCACCCAGCTGGTCGAGGACACCGTCGTCTTCGTCAAGGGCCGCCTGGACAAGCGCGAGGACGTGCCGCGCCTGGTCGCGATGGAGATGATGGTCCCCGACCTCTCCTCGGCCGGCACCAACGCACCCGTGGTCCTCACCATCCCCACCGTCAAGGTCACCCCGCCGATGGTGACCCGACTGGGGGAGATCCTGCGCCACCACAAGGGCAACACCGAGGTGCGGATCAAGCTCCAGGGCCCGCGGACCACCACCGTGCTGCGCCTGGACAAGCACCGGGTCCAGCCCGACCCCGCCCTCTTCGGCGACCTCAAGGTGCTGCTCGGCCCGTCCTGCCTGGCCGGATAGCACGCCCCGTGCCGCACGTGAAGGGCCTGCCCGGCGATGCCGGTCAGGCCCTTCGGGTCGTGCGCGGCGGCCGCGTCAGTTGTGGCCGAACTTCTTCGACTTGCTCTTGTGCGCCAGATCCATCGGACTCGGCGCGTGCGAGGACGATTCGGACGAGGATTCCGTCGAGCTCCTCGACGGGTCCTGCGAGGACGAGCGGGCCTGCTGCTTCGGCTGCTTCTGCTGCTTGTTCTTGGCCATGGTGGAGCCTCCGTGATGGGGTCTAGGGGCCAGGACCGCCTTCACACTCACACAACGCCAGAAACCGCGCATTTTGGATCATTACCGCGCGTAGCCGGGACTCGCCGCCGCTCCTTTGTGAGATCCGCCACGCCGATGATCGAGTTCCGGCCGTCAACACCCTTGCGGTCGGGCAGACTCGGGGCACCCGACGTAAAACACAGAGGACCCCCAGGGAAGAGGGTGGAACGCGTGGACCGCTGCGTCGTCCTGGTGGACGCCGGCTATCTGCTGGGCGCCGCCGCGAGCCTTCTCGCAGGGGAGCCCTCACGCTCCCGCATCACCGTCGACCATGCCGCCCTCATCCAGGGCCTGCGCGAGCGGGCCGAGGCCGACACCGAGCAGCCCCTGCTGCGCATCTACTGGTTCGACGGGGCACCCGACCGGGTGCCCCAGCCCGAGCACCGGCGGCTGCGCGTCATGCCCCGCGTCACCGTTCGCCTCGGCGCCCTGACCCGCAGCGACGGCCGCTGGGCCCAGAAGGGCGTCGACGCCGCCATGCACGCGGAACTCACCGAGCTGGCCCGCAACCGCGCCTGCTCCGACGTCGTCCTGGTCACCGGCGACGGCGACCTGCTGCCCGGCCTGATGTCCGCCAAGGAACACGGGGTCGCCGTCCACCTGTGGGCCGTACAGGCCGCCGACGGGGACTACAACCAGTCCGAGGACCTCGTCGCCGAAGCCGACGAGCGCCGCGTCCTCGACCGGGCGTGGATCACCCGGGCCGTCCGCGCCAAGGACCTCACCGGCCTGTGCTCCCCGCCGCCCGCGCCCCGCCCCGACATCGCCGCCATCCTCTCCGCCCCGCTGCCCGAGGCCGCCCTCGCCGAGGCCGCCCGCAACGGCTCCGCCGCCGCCGGCGACGACGAAGGGGGCGGGCTCCCCGTCCCCGCGCCCGCCGCCGGCGGCGGCAGAGCCGTCCCCACGCCCAAGGACCTCGCCGGCTCCCTGCGCGCCCCGGGCCAGCAGGCGGCGGCGCCGAACGGGCAGCACGGCGGGCAGGCCCCGGCCGGCAGCGCCCTGCGCTGGTCCTCCGACAAGGGCTGGATCGACCGGGCCGGACCGCTCGGCGAACCCGCCGAGACCGCCTCCCTGCCCACCCTCGCGCAGCTCACCAGCGCCGAACAGCGCTGGGCCGACCGGGAGGAGGACATCACCACCGTCGGCGGCGACCCGTTCGAGGTGGGACAGGTGTTCGCCCGGCGCTGGATGGAACGGCTCCCCGAGACCGTGCACCTGCAGAAGCTGGCCACCATGTACCCGCGCATCCCGCACCGGATCGACGGCGAGCTGCTGCGCTACGCCGCCCGGTTCGGCCTGCTCGCGCACAAGGACGACCAGATCGACGAGCACGACCGCTACGCCATCCGCGCCGGGTTCTGGCGGGAGATCGACGTCCGCGCAGCCGCCGAACACGTGGCCGCCGTACCCGCCGCGGCCCCGGCCTCCGCTCCCCCGAACGCGAACGCCCCGGCGACCCCGGGGGCCGAGTAGGGGCGGGAGCCGCGTAGGCTGCTCCCTCGTGAGGACGGGCACAGCACAAGAGCAGAGCGGCACGGCGGCGGCCGCGGAAGCCGGCTCCGACGTCGTCTGCGCGGTGCGTGACCTGGTCAAGACCTATCCCGCCGTACGCGGTCGGCGCGGGTCCCCGGCCCTGCCCGAGACCCGTGCCAACGACGGCGTCTGCCTGGACGTCCGGCCCGGCGAGATCTTCGGCCTGCTCGGGCCCAACGGCGCCGGCAAGTCCACGCTGGTCCGCCAGCTCACCGGGCTGATGCGGCCCGACTCCGGCACCGTGACCCTGCTCGGCCACGACCTCGTACGCCACCCCGAGCGCGCCGCGCGCCTCCTCGCCTACCTGGGGCAGGAGTCGACCGCGCTGGACGAGCTCACCGTGTCGCTGGCCGCCGAGACCACCGGCCGGCTGCGCGGGCTCGACGCCGGCGCGGCGCGGGCCGCGCGGGACGCCGTACTGGAGGAGCTCGGCCTGACCGGGATCGCCGGGCGGCCGCTGACGAAACTCTCCGGCGGGCAGCGGCGCCTCGCGTGCTTCGCCGCCGCGCTGGTGGGGGACCGGCCCGTCCTGGTCCTCGACGAACCCACCACCGGCATGGACCCCGTGGCGCGGCGCGCCGTGTGGTCGGCCGTGGACCGGCGGCGCGAGCGGCACGGGGCCACCGTCGTCCTCGTCACCCACAACGTCATCGAGGCCGAGACCGTCCTGGACCGGGTCGCCGTCATCGACCAGGGCAAGGTCATCGCCTGCGACACCCCGGCCGGGCTGAAGGCCAGGGTTTCCGGCGAGGTCCGCCTCGAACTGGTGTGGCGCGATGCCGCCCCGCTGGACGTGCCGCAGGTCGCGGCGCTGCGGGAGCGCGCCGTCGAGTCCGGCAGGCGCTGGGTCCTGCGGCTGCCGGCCGAGGAGGCGCGGGCCGCGGTCGCCGCGGTCACCGGGGGGCCGGCCTTCGCCGCCCTCGACGACTTCACGCTGGCCACGCCGAGCCTGGAGGACGTCTACCTGGCGCTCGGCGGCAAGGCGAAGGGCCTGGTGAAGTCGTGAGCGACCGAACGGCCGGCGCCGCCCTGCCGACGACCGTCCCGCGGCCGGCCCCCGCCCAGCCCGTCCCCGCGCCGCTGGCGCCCAGGGCGAGGCTCCTGCCCGCGCTGGCCGCCGTCTACCGGGCGCAGCTGTCCCGGGCGCGGGTGGCGAGGATCCCGCTGCTGTTCGTGGCCACCTTCCAGTCCATTGGGATCATGGTCCTGATGCGGGGGGTGGTGGACGGGGGCTCGGAGGCCCGGGCCGTCGTGGCCGGCTCCTCCGTCCTCGTCGTCGCCTTCGTCGCGCTGAACCTGCTCGCGCAGTACTTCGGGCAGCTGCGGGCGAGCGGCGGGCTCGACCACTACGCCACGCTGCCCGTGCCGCCCGCCTCGGTGGTGCTGGGCGCGGCCGCCGCGTACGCCTCCTTCACCCTGCCGGGGACGCTGGTCACGGCCGTCTTCGGGTGCGTGCTCTTCGGGCTGCCGATGGGCGGGCTGTGGATCCTGGCCGCGGTGGTGCCGCTGGCCGGGGCGGCGCTGGCCGGGCTCGGCGCGGCGCTGGGGCTGCTGGCGCCGCGGCAGGAACTGGCCACGCTGGCCGGGCAGCTCGGCATGTCGGCCGCGCTGCTGCTGGGGGTGCTGCCGCCCGAGCGGATGCCGGCCGTGATCGTGTGGGCGCGGGACCTGCTGCCGTCCACGTACGGGGTGGAGGCGTTCGCGCAGACCTTCGCCCCGGAGCCGGACTGGGCCGTCGTCGCCGTCGACCTCGGCGTGTGCGGGGCGGTCGGGGTGCTGTCGCTGGCCGTGGCCACGTGGGCGTACCGGCGGGCGGCGGTCCGCTGACGCCGGTGCCGGTCGGCCCGCCCTCCGGGAGACCTGGCACGATGTGGGGGTGACCGAAGCCGTGACCCCGCCGTCTCCTTTCGACCCGCCCCCGCTCCCGCCCGAGAAGCCGGAGGCCGCCGCCGCGGGCGTCACCGCCGAGGACGTCCGGGACGGGGCCGTCGTGGCCCTGGCGGTCGGCGTGGCCGGCCTGCTCCTCGGGCTGCTGTGGGTCTGGCTGGCGCCGCGCGTGCAGTACGTCTCCAACGGGGAGTCGGTGTTCCTGCGCAACAGCGAGAGCGAGGCGCGGATCGGGTCCGACGGGACCTTCTTCCTGCTCTCGGCGGGCCTGGGCGTGCTCAGCGCCGCCGGTACCTTCCTGTGGCGCCGGGGCGGCGGGGTGCCGCTGGTGATCGGGCTGGCGGCCGGGTCGCTGTTCGCCGCGCTGGTGGGGTGGCGGTTCGGGCTGTGGCTGGGGCCGTCGCCGGACCTGGCCGCCGCTGCCGCGACGGCGGGCAAGGGGGTGCCGTTCGACGCGCCGCTGCAGTTGCTGGCGCACGGGGCGCTGCTGGTCTGGCCGATGACCGCGGTCCTGGCCCACCTGGGCCTCACCGCCCTCTGGTCGCCCCGCGACCCGGAGCCGGGCCCGCCGCCCGGCTGGACCGGCTACCACCACCCGACCCACCCGGACCCGCCGGAGCCCCTCCACCCCTGACAGCCGCCGCCCGGAGCACCGGGGGGCCGGGAGCGGGCCTCTTCAGCCTCGCCGGCGTGTGAGGCGCGCGGCCTGGGGCGGAGCCCCCGGGGAGGGCCCGGGGGAGGGCCGGCGCCGGCTGGATCAGGGGCGGGCGATGGGGGCCACGGTGGCGCCGGTCAAGGTCGTCAGGTCCGACGGGGACAGCTCGATCTCCAGGCCCCGGCGCCCCGCCGAGCAGCAGATGGTGGCGTGCGCCGATGCAGACGCGTCGAGCACGGTCCGCAGGCGCCGCCGCTGACCCAGCGGCGAGATCCCGCCCCGTACGTAGCCCGTCGTGCGCTCGGCCACCGCGGGATCCGCCATCGCCGCCCGCTTGCCGCCCACCGCGGTCGCCAGCGCCTTCAGGTCCAGCGATCCCGCCACCGGGACCACCGCCACCGTCAGGACGCCGTCCACGTCCGCGACCAGGGTCTTGAAGACCTGCGCCGGCGAAACCCCGAGCGCCTGCGCCGCCTCCTCCCCGTACGAGGGGTGCGCCGGGTCGTGCTCGTAGGCGTGCGTCGCGAACGCGACGCCCGCCGCCGTCAGGGCCGCGATCGCCGGGGTTCCGGCCGCCTGCTTCGCCTTCTTCGCCATCAGTTCGGGCTCGTCGGGGTGCGGGTGAGGTCCACCGCGGGCAGCGAGGGGAGGTGGCGGATCACCGCCGTCTCGGTGCGCAGGAGCTTGAGTTCCTCCGCCAGGCGGGTCGCCGTGTCCGGGGCCTGGAGCAGCCGCTGCTTCGCGGGGATGTCCAGCACCGCCGCCGCTGCCACCAGGTACGAGACCACCGACGGGTCGTCGGGCAGTTCCGCGCCGGTCAGGGACCGCTCGCGGGCCCCCGCCAGCCGCTTCTGGTAGGTGCGGAAGGCCCGCAAGACCCCTTCGGCCAGGGCTCCCGCTCCCTCGCCCGCGTCCTCCGGGAGCTCTTCCAGCTCTGCCGTGAGGAAGGGACCCGAGGAGTCGACCGAGAGCAGCCGGACCCGCGCCGTGCCGGTCGCGAGCACCTCGAAGCTGCCGTCCTCCCGCTCGCGGATCGTCGCCGCGTCCGCGATGCAGCCCACGCGGTGGAAGGCCTGGACCGGGTCCGCGCCGAAGCCCGCGGCCGGGCCCCGCTCGGGCAGCGACGTCTGGTCGGGCAGGCCGGGCGCGGTCGGCGCGACCTCGCGGCCGTCGCGGATGGCGACGACCGCGAAACGGCGCGGCTCGTCCTCGCTCGTCTTCAGCAGCTCGCGCATCATGGCGCGATAACGCTCCTCGAAGATGTTCAGCGGGAGGACGAGTCCCGGGAACAGCACCGAGTTCAGCGGGAAGAGGGGCAGGCGAACGGTGGTCACGAGGCACAGGGTAGTGGCCGCCGGGCCGGCGCCGTCACCCTCGCCTCAGCAGCCGGGAGGCGCCCGCCGCCACCGTGGTGGCCAGGATCCATCCCAGGAGCACCAGCGCGGCCGCTCCCCACTGCCAGCCGCCGTCCACCTTCCACTGGGCCTCCTGGCCGAGGTCGATCACCGGGAGCAGCAGGTCCAGGGCGTACAGGGCGGCATCCCACTCGGGGTGCTCGTTCTCCTTGATGGGCGGCGGCCGGTGCTGGGAGAACAGCAGCGCGCCCGCCGCCCACAGGACCGCCATCCACAGCGCGGCCCGGCCCGGGCGGTAGCCGTAGACCACCGTCCAGTCCTGGAGGTAGCCCCAGGCCCTGGCGGCCGGCGGCAGCGTCGTCCGGCGCCGCCGCTGTTTGGCCAGCAGCACCTCCCGGGCGTCCGCGTCCTCACCGCTGGCCCGCAGCACGGCCGCGAGGCGCTCGTACGGCTCCGGCGAGTACTCGGGGGTCGCCGCCTCCACCCAGGCGAGCCGGCGGGAGAGGGGGAAGTGGCCGCGGGGGGCGAGGTTCTCGTAGACGAACCCCTCGATGGACACCCCGCCCGGGCCCGGCCAGCTGGTCGAGGTGTCGACGAGCTTGACCACCTTGGCCCCCGACACCACGACCCGCCCTCGCTCCGGCCGCTCGCCCACGAAGCGGAACTCCGGGGTCTGGATCCTGCGCAGGGATATCTCCTGCTCCTCCGTGAGCACGAAGCGCGCCCCGAAGAAGTCGATCGCGTCGCCGAAGCGGCCGTCGTCCAGCCGCATCCCGCCCCGGCACTCGAAGCGCTGCGCGCGCTGCCCGCGCGTCGGCGTCAGGCCCAGGCCGTAGGGCGGGGTGGAGGAGCCCGAGCCGGGGACGTAGTCCAGCGCGATCGAGGTCAGGTACAGGGTCCGCTCGACGGTCAGCTGCGGGGCGTTCAGCGCGTACTTCCCGTACGGATTGCGCAGGCGGGCCCCGCGCAGGTTCATCGACACGCCGACGGTCGCGCCGCGCAGGCTCACCTCCCCGTACGTCTCGAGCAGCTCGCCCTGGAAGTCCTGCGCCACCGACATCCCGTCCGCGGAGATGGCCCGCCCCTTGGTGTCCCGCTGCACCACCGCCTGGCTGACCAGCAGGTCGGTGCCGATCTGCGCGTCGGTCAGCCGGACGCCCCGGGCGACCCGGCAGCGCGGCATGTGCAGGTCGCCCTCGGTGTGCAGACGGGCCGCCTCCAGCCGGGGTATCGCGCAGTTGACCAGGCGCAAGGTGCCGAAGCGGGTCTCGGACAGCTGGATCTCGCTGTCGAAGCGGCAGGACTGGAACTCCACGTACGGGCTGACGGTGCCCCCGGACAGGTCGAGCCGCCCCGTGATCCGTACGCCGCGGAGTTTGAGCGAGGACACCTTGCCCGGCACGGGGGAGGGCCCGTGCAGCAGCAACAGGGCCACCACCTCGGCGCGGACGCTGCGCTCGGGGCCCCAGACGTGCCCGGCGTGCGGATCGTCCCGGTCCGCGGCGCGGACGCTCAGATCGCAGACGCTGCCCGTGCGGTACGCGCTCCACATGCGGCGCTCGGGCGCGCTGAGGTCGGCCGGCTCCTCGCCCGCGCGTGCCTCGGTCATGGCGGCCCCCCTCCGCAGTCACTTACGTGTAACGGAACGCTATCCGGCGCCTGTGACATGCGGGGCGTGTATCAGCCAGTGATACGGGCGGACGGCGGTGTGAGGCGGTCTGAGAGAATTGGGGGGTGATCTCTCGTATCGACCTGCGCGGTGACGCCCTCCCCGAGGGTGGCGCCCTGCGCGATCTGCTGCCCCGTGCCGAGTTCGACGTGGAAGCCGCCCTGGAGAAGGTGCGGCCCATCTGCGAGGACGTCCATCATCGTGGCACGGCGGCGCTGATCGAGTACGCGCAGAAGTTCGACGGGGTCGAGCTCTCGCAGGTCCGGGTGCCCGCGCAGGCCCTCGCGGCCGCCCTGGAGCAGCTGGACCCGGCCGTCCGCGCCGCACTGGAGGAGTCGATCCGGCGCGCCCGGATCGTCCACCGGGGCCAGCGCCGCACCGAGCACACCACCCAGGTGGTCCCCGGCGGCACGGTGACCGAGAAGTGGGTTCCGGTGGAGCGCGTGGGGCTGTACGCCCCGGGCGGCCGCTCGGTCTACCCGTCCTCCGTCGTCATGAACGTCGTACCGGCACAGGAGGCGGGCGTCGAGTCGATCGCGCTCGCGTCCCCGCCGCAGAAGGAGTTCGGCGGACTGCCGCACCCCACGATCCTCGCCGCGTGCGCGCTGCTCGGCGTGGACGAGGTGTACGCGGCGGGCGGCGCCGTGGCCGTCGCGATGTTCGCGTACGGCACGGAGGACTGCCTGCCCGTGAACATGGTGACCGGCCCGGGCAACATCTGGGTCGCCGCCGCCAAGCGCTACTTCACCGGGAAGATCGGCATCGACACCGAGGCCGGCCCGACCGAGATCGCGGTCCTCGCGGACTCCACGGCCGACCCGGTGCACGTGGCCGCCGACCTGATCAGCCAGGCCGAGCACGACCCGCTGGCCGCGGCCGTCCTCGTCACGGACTCCGCGGAGCTCGCGGACGCCGTCGAGCGGGAGCTGGAGCCGCAGGTCGCCGCCTCGAAGCACGTCCACGACCGGATCAAGCCGGCGCTGGCGGGCAAGCAGTCCGCGATCGTGCTGGTCGACAGCCTGGAGGACGGCCTCAAGGTCGTCGACGCGTACGGCGCCGAGCACCTGGAGATCCAGACGGCCGACGCGGCCGCCTGGGCCGCCCGCGTGCGCAACGCCGGCGCGATCTTCGTCGGCCCCTGGGCCCCGGTCTCGCTCGGCGACTACTGCGCCGGGTCGAACCACGTGCTGCCCACCGGCGGCTGCGCCTGCCACTCCTCCGGCCTGTCCGTACAGTCCTTCCTGCGCGGCATCCACATCGTCGACTACACGCGCGAGGCCCTCGCCGAGGTCACCCACCACGTGGTGACGCTGGCCGAGGCCGAGGACCTGCCCGCGCACGGCGCCGCCCTGAAGGCCCGCTTCGGATGGAAGGTGCCGACGCAGTGACCATCGGTATCGACGACCTCCCCATCCGGGACGAGCTGCGCGGCAAGTCCCCGTACGGCGCCCCGCAGCTCGACGTGCCCGTCCAGCTGAACACCAACGAGAACCCGTACGAGCTGCCCGAGCCGCTCGTACGGCGCATCGCCGAGCGCGTCGCCGAGGCCGCCCGCACCCTCAACCGCTACCCCGACCGGGACGCGGTCGAGCTGCGCACCGAGCTCGCCGCCTACCTCACCCGGACGGGCAAGCACCCGGTCACCCGGGAGAACGTATGGGCCGCCAACGGCTCCAACGAGGTCATTCAGCAGCTGCTGCAGACCTTTGGCGGGCCGGGGCGCACGGCGATCGGCTTCGAGCCCTCGTACTCGATGCACGCGCTGATCTCCCGGGGCACCGGCACCGGGTGGATCTCCGGGCCGCGCCGCCCCGACTTCACCATCGACGTGGAGGCGGCCGAGCAGGCCATCGCGCAGAACGCGCCCGACGTCGTCTTCATCACCTCGCCCAACAACCCCACGGGCACCGCGGTCGAGGCCGAGACGGTCCTCGCCCTCTACGAGGCGGCGCAGGCGGCCAAGCCCTCCCTGGTGGTCGTGGACGAGGCGTACGTGGAGTTCAGCCACCGCGACTCGCTGCTGCCCCTCATCGAGGGACGGCCGAACCTGGTGGTCTCCCGGACCATGTCCAAGGCCTTCGGCGCCGCCGGCCTGCGCCTGGGTTACCTGGCCGCGCACCCCGCCGTGGTCGACGCCGTCCAGCTGGTGCGCCTGCCGTACCACCTGTCGGCCGTCACCCAGGCGACCGCGCTGGCCGCCCTGGAGCACACCGACACCCTGCTCGGCTACGTCGAGCAGCTCAAGGCCGAGCGCGACCGCCTGGTCGCCGAACTGCGGGCCATCGGCTACGAGGTCACCGAGTCCGACGCGAACTTCGTCCAGTTCGGCAGGTTCGAGGACTCGCACACCGCCTGGCAGAAGATCCTCGACCGGGGTGTCCTGGTCCGGGACAACGGCGTACCGGGCTGGCTGCGGGTCACCGCGGGCACCCCGGACGAGAACGACGCGTTCCTGGAAGCGGTTCGCGCACTGAAGAAGGAGCAGCACGCATGAGCCGCATCGGACGGGTCGAACGGACCACGAAGGAGACCTCCGTCGTCGTCGAGATAAACCTCGACGGCACCGGCCGGGTCGACGTGTCGACGGGCGTGGGCTTCTTCGACCACATGCTCGACCAGCTCGGCCGCCACGGCCTCTTCGACCTCACCGTCAAGACCGACGGCGACCTGCACATCGACACCCACCACACCATCGAGGACACCGCCCTCGCGCTCGGCGCCGCCTTCAAGCAGGCCCTCGGCGACAAGGTGGGCATCTACCGCTTCGGCAACTGCACCGTGCCGCTCGACGAGTCCCTCGCCCAGGTGACCGTCGACCTGTCCGGCCGCCCCTACCTCGTGCACACCGAGCCCGAGAACATGGCGCCGATGATCGGCTCCTACGACACGACGATGACCAGGCACATCTTCGAGTCCTTCGTCGCGCAGGCCCAGATCGCCCTGCACATCCACGTCCCCTACGGCCGCAACGCCCACCACATCGTGGAGTGCCAGTTCAAGGCCCTGGCGCGGGCCCTGCGCTACGCCGCCGAATTCGACCCGCGCGCGGCGGGCATCCTTCCGTCGACGAAGGGCGCCCTCTAACCGTGAACGGGCTCAACACGATCCTGATCGTCGTCGGCCTGTTCCTGGCCGGCGGCGTCTACTCCTTCCAGAAGCAGCAGATGCCCAAGTCGGTCGTCGTCCTGCTCGCCATCGGCTCCGCCATGTGCCTCGCGGCCGGAGTCCTGCGAATCCAAGGAATCTGGGAATGAGCGCAGCACGCAAGACGGTCGTGGTCTTCGACTACGGCTTCGGCAACGTCCGCTCCGCCGAGCGCGCCCTGGCCCGCGTCGGTGCCGACGTCGAGATCACCCGCGACTACGACAAGGCGATGGACGCCGACGGACTCCTCGTCCCCGGCGTCGGCGCCTTCTCCGCCTGCATGCAGGGCCTCAAGGAGGCCCGCGGCGACTGGATCGTCGGCCGCAGGCTGTCCGGCGGCCGCCCGGTCATGGGCATCTGCGTCGGCATGCAGATCCTCTTCGAGCGCGGCATCGAGCACGGTGTGGAGACCGAGGGCCTGGACGAGTGGCCCGGCACCGTCGGCCCGCTCAAGGCCCCGATCGTCCCCCACATGGGCTGGAACACCGTCGACGCCCCGGCCGACAGCCAGGCCTTCGCCGGCCTGGACGCCGACGCCCGGTTCTACTTCGTGCACTCCTACGCGGCGCGCGAGTGGACCCTGGAGGTCACCAACCCGGCGATCCGCGCCCCCCGCGTCACCTGGGCCACCCACGGCGAGCCGTTCGTCGCGGCGGTGGAGAACGGGGCCCTGTGGGCCACCCAGTTCCACCCCGAGAAGTCCGGCGACGCCGGAGCCCAGCTCCTCACCAACTGGATCGAGACCCTGTGATGACCGAGCCCGCAGCGAAGCTGGAACTCCTCCCCGCGGTCGACGTCCGCGACGGCCAGGCCGTCCGCCTCGTGCACGGGGTGTCCGGCAGCGAGACCTCCTACGGATCCCCGCTCGAGGCCGCCCTCGCCTGGCAGCGCTCCGGCGCCGAATGGCTGCACCTCGTCGACCTCGACGCCGCCTTCGGCACCGGTGACAACCGCGCCCTGGTCGCCGAGATCACCCGCGCCATGGACATCAAGGTCGAGCTGTCCGGCGGCATCCGCGACGACGCCTCGCTCGCCGCGGCCCTCGCCACCGGTTGCACCCGCGTCAACCTCGGCACCGCCGCCCTGGAGACCCCCGAGTGGGCCGCCAAGGCCATCGCCGACCACGGCGACCGGATCGCGATCGGCCTCGACGTCCGCGGCACCACCCTCAAGGGGCGCGGCTGGACCAGCGAGGGCGGCGACCTGTACGAGACCCTCGCCCGCCTCGACTCCGAGGGCTGCGCCCGCTACGTCGTCACCGACATCGGCAAGGACGGCACGCTGACCGGCCCCAACCTGGAGCTGCTGCGGGGCGTCTGCGCCGCCACCGACCGGCCCGTCGTGGCCTCCGGCGGCATCTCCTGCCTGGACGACCTGCGCGCCCTGTCCGAGCTGGTCCCGCTGGGCGTCGAGGGCGCCATCGTCGGCAAGGCCCTGTACGCCAAGGCCTTCACCCTGGAAGAAGCCCTGAAGGTGGTCAACGCATGAGCAGCCCTTCCGAAGTGCGCCGCATCTCCTCCGGCGGCCCCTACGAGGACGTCATCGGCTACTCGCGCGCCGTCCAGCTCCCGAACGGCCTCGTCCTGGTCTCCGGCTGCACCGCGGCCGACGGCGGCGGCCCGTACGACCAGGCGATCACGGCCTTCGGCGTGGCCTTCAAGGCCCTCGCCCAGGCCGGCCTCGGCCCCGAGGACGTCGTGCGCACCCGCATGTACCTCACCCACGCGCGGGACGTGGACGAGGTGGGCCGCGCCCACAAGGAGCTGTTCGACGCGGTCCGCCCGGCCGCATCCATGATCATCGTCTCCGGCTTCGTCGACCCCGGCATGGTCGTCGAGGTGGAGGTCGAGGCGTACAAGGGAGACGGGGCATGACCCTCGCCGTACGGGTGATCCCCTGCCTGGACGTGGACAACGGCCGGGTCGTCAAGGGCGTCAACTTCCAGAACCTGCGCGACGCCGGAGACCCGGTCGAGATGGCCAGGCTGTACGACGCCGAGGGCGCCGACGAGCTGACCTTCCTCGACATCACGGCCTCCTCGGGCAACCGCGAGACCACCTACGACGTGGTGCGGCGCACCGCCGAGCAGGTGTTCATCCCGCTCACGGTCGGCGGTGGTGTCCGCACGGCGGACGACGTCGACAAACTCCTGCGCGCGGGAGCGGACAAGGTGGGCGTGAACACCGCCGCCATCGCCCGGCCCGAGCTCATCCGGGAGATCGCGGAGCGCTTCGGCCGGCAGGTGCTGGTCCTCTCGGTGGACGCCCGGCGCACCGCCTCGGGCTCCTTCGAGGTCACCACCCACGGCGGCCGCCGGGGCACCGGCATCGACGCCGTCGAATGGGCCCACCGGGCGGCCGAACTGGGCGCCGGGGAGATCCTGTTGAACTCGATGGACGCCGACGGCACCAAGGACGGCTACGACACCGAGATGATCGGGGCGGTGCGCAGGCACGTGACCGTCCCGGTGATCGCCTCCGGCGGCGCGGGCAAGCTGGAGCACTTCCCGCCGGCGATCGCGGCGGGCGCCGACGCGGTCCTGGCCGCCTCGGTGTTCCACTTCGGCGACCTGCGGATCTCCGAGGTCAAAACCGCCCTCCGCGAAGCGGGCCACCCGGTCCGCTGAGCCCGCCGCGGTGTCGCCGCGGGGCCTTCTCAAGATGACGGAAGTCCTTTCTCGAGAAAGCCCTGCGGCGAACTGGAGTTGACCCCTACCCTGGTTCACATCAGCAATGAGGCTGAGGAGACGGGTGGGGACTGTGGCCAAGCTGAATTCCGACGTGCTCGACCTTTCCGCCGGCACGTTCATCCGCTGCCTGCAGGTGGACGAGCGGACGACGCACATCCGCGTCCCGTTCAAACAGCTGAGGGTGATCACCCACGACCCGGTGGTCCTGCAGCCCGGAAACGCCAAGCTGCGGCCCACGGACGTCAAGGACGAGGACGTCGAACTGCATTCGCTGGTCCAGCGGGGCCTGGAGCTGGGGAAGAAGACCAACATCCCCAAGTACGCGGCGTACATCGAGAGTTTCGTGACCGGGGACCGCGCGGGCGTGCTCCCCCCCATCCACCTGTGGACCGAAGAACCCCTCTCCCTCGTGCAGTACGCGGACCAGGGCGGCGCGCAGCAGAGCTTCCTCTGTGTCCCGCACGGCCTGAAACTGATCGCCATCGACGGCGAGACCCAGCTGGCCAGCCACTACTACCTGCAGCGGAACCCCGCCGTCGGCCAGGAGACCAAGAACCTGCACGACACCGTGTACCTGAGCGCCGTGGTGCACGACGACAGGCCCCCGCTGGAGGCCCGCAAGTTCTTCTACGACCTCAACGTGCTCGGTGTCCGGGTCAATTCGGCCATCGCACTCAGCATGGACACCACCGACCCGCTGATGGACGTCGTCGGACGGCTGTCGGAGGAGATCCCCTTCTTCCGCGGCAAGGTCGAGCGCATCTCGCGGCAGATCAAGAAGAACAGCCCCAAGGTGGTCAAACTCCAGGACCTGCGCCAGTTCGTGATCAACATGGTGCACGGGATCTCGGGTGTGCAGTACGGGACCAAGCCCGCCCCCATCGGCCACGTCGATCTGGCCGACCTGGAATCCGCGGCGCGCGCATGGCTCGCGGCCTACGCGGAGGCCTTCGCCGAGGAGATCACCGACCGGGAGGAGTGCGTCGCGGCCATGGGCAGCGTCTTCGCCGCGGTCGGAGCCATGGGCCGGCCCCTGCTCGACGTCTCGGGCGAGGAGCGCGCCGTGCGTCTCGAAGGCCTGCTCGCCGGCCTCAAGGCGGTCGACTGGCGCAAGGGTGACCACTGGCTGGGCACCGTGCTCACCCAGACCCCCAAGGGCAAGTACACGATCAACGGGCCCAAGCAGTCCGCGTACGCCGTGTTCGGCGCCCTGAACGATCCCGCGAGCCCCGCCTACCGGGTCGTCCGCGGCGAGCCGTCCTCACCGGCGCTCTGAACGGCCCCGGGCACGCACGCACGGACGAGCACGAAAAAACGGCCCCGTCGCCGGGGCCGTTCCTGTCGGCGTGACCGCCGAACTCGTATGACGTCACACTAACAGGCGGGCCGTCCCCGCCGGGAGAACCTGTGAGCAGCGTGATCGCCTACGTCGACGGGCCCAACCTCGACTACTCCATCCGAGCCGCCTTCGGCCACCGGTACCTCTGGCTGGACCTCGCGGCGCTGGTGGAGCGGCTGCGGCCCGACGACACCCTCGAGCGCGTCCAGTACTGCACCACCCTGGTCGTGAAGGACCCCGCGGCACTCGCGGACCAGAAGACGCACCTGGACGCGCTCGCCGCGCACCGCCCCCGGGACGTGCGGACCGAGCTCGGCCACTACACCGTCCAGAAGCCGCGCTGCGCCTCCTGCCGGCAGGGGTACCGGTGCGGCTGCACCCCGCCCCGCCGGTTCCGCCGCTTCGAGGAGAAGCGGACCGACGTGGCCATCGGCGCCCGCCTCGTCGAGGACAGCGCGCGAGGAGCCTCGGACGTCGCGCTGATCGTGTCCGCTGACTCCGACCTGGTGCCCGCGGTCGAGGCCGCCCAGCGACTGGACCCGCTGCGCAAGATCTACCTGGCCCTGCCGCCCGGCTACGCGCGGCCGAGCCCGCACTTCCGCTCGGTCGGCGCGTTCACGATCAACGAGGCGGCCCTGCGCAACAGCCAGCTGCCCGACACCGTCACCGAGGCCGCCACGGGAGCCGTCTACAGCCGTCCCGCCGGGTGGAAGTGAGAGCCATGATCTAGATGCCCAGCTTGGCCGTCGTCAGTTTGGCGACGGCCTCCTTTTCGCCGTCGAGGGTGACGGCGGCGGCGTCCTGGCGGCCGAAGCAGAACAGGGTCAGCTCGCCCGGCTCGCCCGTCACCGTCACCACCGGTGCGCCCTTGTGCGCCACCGCCGTCTGGCCGTTCGGGCGGCGCAGGACCAGGCCGACCGGGGAGCGGCGGCCCGTCAGGCGGGCCAGTTTCTCCAGGCGGGACCACAGGGAGTCCGAGAACACCGGGTCCAGCTCCCGCGGGGACCAGTCCGGCTGGGCCCGCCGGACGTCCTCCGCGTGCACGAAGAACTCCACCGCGTTCGCCGCCTCGTCGATCTGCTTCAGGGCATAGAGCGACATCTTCGGCGGGCCGGTGCGGATCAGCTGGATGAGCTCCTCGTACGGCTTGGCCGCGTACTCCGCCATCGCCGCGTCCAAGCGGGTCTTGAGCACGTTCAGCAGCAGGCCGCCCGCCGCGTCCGGGCGGCGCTCCCGCACCACCACGTGCGCCGCCAGTACCCGGCAGGTCCAGCCGTCGCACAGCGTCGGCGCCTCCGGTCCGGCCGCCTCCAACAGGTCGGCCAGCAGCAGTCGTTCACGCTTCGCATGGGTAGACATGCGGGCCAGCCTACGGCTGGAACGCGGCGCGCGCCCGCTCATCAGGCGGACGGAGATCCGTGCCGGGCACCGCGGCCCGGCACAATGGCCCCATGAGTACGTCCCCCCGCTCCGGCAGCCTCGATCCCGCCATCGCCGCACGCCTCAAGCGCTCCGCCGACGGCCTGGTACCGGCCATCGCCCAGCAGTACGACACCGGTGAGGTGCTCATGCTCGGGTGGATGGACGACGAGGCCCTGCACCGCACCCTGACGACCGGCCGCTGCACCTACTGGTCCCGCAGCCGCCAGGAGTACTGGGTGAAGGGGGACACGTCCGGCCACTTCCAGCACGTGAAGTCCGTCGCCCTCGACTGCGACGCCGACACCGTGCTCGTCAAGGTCGACCAGGTCGGGGCCGCCTGCCACACCGGCGCCCGCACCTGCTTCGACGACGATGTCCTCCTCCGCGACGCCGACTAGGTAGGCCCCACGCACATGGATCTCGATACGTTCCGCAAGCTCGCGGCCGACCGCCGCGTCATCCCCGTGAGCCGCCGGCTGCTGGCCGACGGCGACACCCCCGTCGGGCTCTACCGCAAGCTGGCCGCCGAACGCCCCGGCACCTTCCTGCTGGAGTCCGCCGAGAACGGCCGCTCCTGGTCCCGGTACTCCTTCGTCGGCGTGCGCAGCGACGCGACCCTGACCGCGCGGGACGGGCAGGCGCACTGGATCGGCACCCCGCCCGTGGGCGTACCGACCGGCGGCGACCCCCTGGACGCGCTGCGCGCCACCGTCGAGGCCCTGCACACTCCCCGCGACCTCGCGGGCGGGATGCCGCCCTTCACCGGCGGCATGGTCGGCTACCTCGGCTACGACATCGTGCGCCGCCTGGAGCGCATCGGCGAGCACACGGCCGACGACCTGGAACTGCCCGAGCTGACCATGCTGCTCACCTCCGACCTGGCGGTCATGGACCACTGGGACGGCACCGTCCTGCTCATCGCCAACGCCATCAACCACAACGACCTCGACACCGGTGTGGACGAGGCGTACGCCGACGCCGTGGCGCGCCTGGACGCCATGGAGGCGGACCTCGCCCGGCCCGCGCCGTACACCCCGACCCCGCTGCCCGCCTCCGAGCTTCCGGAGTTCTCGGCGCTGTGGGGCGGCGAGAAGTACCAGGCGGCCGTCGAGGACATCAAGGAGCGCATCCGGGCCGGCGAGGCCTTCCAGGTGGTGCCCTCGCAGCGGTTCGAGACCCCCTGCGAGGCCTCCGCGCTGGACGTCTACCGGGTGCTGCGCGCCACCAACCCCTCCCCGTACATGTACCTCTTCCGCTTCGAGAACGGCTTCGACGTGGTCGGCTCCAGCCCCGAGGCGCTGGTCAAGGTCGAGGACGGGCGGGCCATGGTCCACCCCATCGCCGGCACCCGGCACCGCGGCGCCACCCCGCAGGAGGACCACGACCTCGCCGAGGAATTGCTCGCCGACCCCAAGGAGCGCGCCGAGCACCTGATGCTCGTCGACCTGGGCCGCAACGACCTGGGCCGGGTCTGCGAGCCGGGCTCCGTGGAGGTCGTCGACTTCATGAGCATCGAGCGCTACTCGCACGTCATGCACATCGTGTCCACCGTCACCGGGCGGGTCGCCGAGGGCAGGACCGCCTTCGACGTGCTCACCGCCTGCTTCCCGGCGGGCACCCTCTCCGGCGCGCCCAAGCCCCGCGCCATGCAGATCATCGAGGAGCTGGAGCCCTCCCGCCGCGGCCTGTACGGCGGCTGCGTGGGCTACCTGGACTTCGCCGGCGACTCCGACACGGCCATCGCCATCCGCACCGCGCTGCTGCGCGACGGCACCGCGTACGTGCAGGCGGGCGCCGGGGTGGTGGCCGACTCGGTGCCCGAGCTGGAGGACAACGAGTGCCGCAACAAGGCGGCCGCCGTGCTGCGCGCGGTGGGAGCGGCGAACCGCCTCCACCGCTCTTGAGGGCGTAGGGGATAGTGGGGTACGTGAGTGCCGTACCCCCGCCCCCGCCCCCCGTCGGAAACGAAGCCGAGGCCCCCGGCAGCAAGAGCAGCCGCCGCAGCGTGGCCGTCGCCCTGCTCCTCGGCACCCTCGGCTCCACCGTCGTCCTGCTCGCCTCCGGCCGGGTCTGGGCCCGGGGCACCGCGGCCGTCGGCGGCGATTCGCTCGCCGTGACCGCGGACGGGCAGGCCGTCACGGGTCTGCCCGCGGCCCTGGCCATCGTCGCCCTCGCCGCCCTGGTCGCCGTCTTCGCCGTACGCGGCAAGGGCCGGCTGCTGGTGTCGGGACTGCTGGCCCTCAGCGGCCTGGGCGCCGCCCTGTCCGCGGTCCTGGCCGCCGACGGCCGCCGGGCCCTGGACGCGGAGGCCGCGCGTACCACCGCGGACACCGCCGCCCAGGTGGCGGGACTGACCCAGACGGCGTGGCCGTACGTCACGGCCGCCGGCGCGGCCCTGATCCTGGCCGCCGGGCTGCTGGCCCTGCGCTTCGGCCGCAGCTGGCCCGCGATGGGCGGCCGCTACGAGCGGAGCGGCAGCCCGCGGACCCGCAAGCCGGCCGTGGTGGATCCGGACCGGCCGGAGGATCTGTGGAAGGCTCTGGACCGCGGCGAGGACCCGACCGGCTGACCGACCCCCCGTGGACGGCGGCCCCGCCCGGTGCGGGACAATGGGCACCGAGCGTTCGACACACACCGCGACACACCGCGCGCTCGACAGAGCACCGCGACAGAGCAACGAGGAGCAACTCATGGCGGGCACAGACCACGGACACACCCCGGCCGCCTGGACCGGTGTCATCATCGCCTTCATCGGCTTCTGCATCTCCGGCGCCTTCATGGTGCTCGCGAACCCGCTCGGCTTCTGGGCCGGCATGGTCGTGGTCGCGGTCGGCGGTGTCGTCGGCCTGGCGATGAAGGCGGCGGGCATGGGTGCGCCCAAGGCCGCGCACAAGGACCTCGCCGAGGTCATCGCGGCCTCCAAGGTCCCCGCCAAGGTCTGAGCGCGGTACGCAGGAACCGAAAGGCGCGGCCCCGTCGGGCTGCGCCTTTTGTCATGACCGGTGACAATCAGCGGGTGGACGCCTCCGACACCCCCGATGCCCGCCCGCCGCGGCCCGCGCCCGCCGCACCGGTGAGCCGGGCCCGGCGCCTGCGCGCACCGGCGCTCACCCTGGCCGCGGCGGCCGCGGCGTTTGCTTACGTGGGCACCGTGGATCCGAACGAACCGGGCCACTACCCGGTCTGTCCGCTGCTGCGGCTGACCGGAATCCTGTGCCCCGGCTGCGGCGGCCTGCGCAGCGCGCACGCGTTCGCCCACGGCGATCTGATCGCGGCTTTCGGGGCAAATGCCCTGGCCGTCACCGGCTACTTCGTCTTCGCGGGATTCATGCTCCTGTGGCTGGTGCGCGCCCTTCGCGGCGGACCCGTGCCCCGTTTGGCCCTGCGCCCGCGGTACTGGTGGGGGATCGGCGGGGCGGCCCTGGTGTTCGCCGTCGTCCGAAATCTTTCTTTCGGATCCGCGCTGGCCCCCTGAGGCCCGTACGGGCCCGGATGAGGGCCCGATTCCGAATGTCCAGTTACTGGGACGGCGTCAACCGCGTGCGGAGGGCAAGGCCTCCTGCGGATACCATTTGATTGCTGACCTTGCAGTTGTACGTGTCTGCAAGGCGGCCGACCGTCATCGACCCGGAAGGGGGCCGCTCGCGTGAGTGTGCTCGACGAGATCATCGAAGGGGTCCGCGAAGACCTTGCCGAACGGCAGGCCCGCGTGAGCCTCGACGAGCTCAAGGAGCGTGCCGCCAAGGCGCCCCAGGCCAAGGACGGCGTCGCCGCACTGCGCGGTGACAGCGTCAAGGTGATCTGCGAGGTCAAGCGCTCCAGCCCGTCCAAGGGCGCGCTGGCAGCGATCGCCGATCCGGCCGGGCTCGCCGCCGACTACGAGGCGGGCGGTGCGGCGGTCATCTCCGTCCTCACCGAACAGCGCCGCTTCGGCGGCTCGCTGGCCGACCTGGAGGCCGTCCGCGCCCGCGTGGACATCCCGATCCTGCGCAAGGACTTCATCGTCACGGCGTACCAGCTCTGGGAGGCCCGCGCCTACGGCGCCGACCTCGTGCTGCTGATCGTCGCGGCGCTGGAGCAGGAGGCCCTCGTCTCCCTCATCGAGCGGGCCGAGTCCATCGGCCTGACCCCGCTCGTCGAGGTGCACGACGAGGAGGAGGTGGAGCGCGCAGTCGCCGCCGGTGCCAAGATCATCGGTGTCAACGCCCGCAACCTCAAGGACCTCAAGGTCGACCGCTCCACCTTCGAGCGCGTCGCCCCCGAGATCCCGGCCCACATCGTCAAGATCGCCGAATCCGGCATCCGTGGTCCGCACGACCTGATCGCCTACGCCAACGAGGGCGCCGACGCCGTCCTCGTCGGGGAGTCCCTGGTGACCGGACGCGACCCGAAGGCGGCCGTGGCCGACCTCGTCGCCGCCGGCGCCCACCCCGCCCTGCGCCACGGGCGGAGCTGACCGCCCCCATGGCCCACGACCGTCCCTCCGCCAGCACCCGACCCGGCCGTCGCGGCCCGGTCGGCGTGCCGGCGGCGTACGCGCCCCTGGCGCGCGGCTGCCGCCCCCGCGGCTGCCGCGCCCCGGCCCGGCGCGTGCACGGGCGGCGGGTCCGGTACGTGATCGGCTCCGAGCCCGGTCAGGTCAACGGCATGCGATGGCGCCCCGGAGACGCGCCGTAGGAGGACCCCCGGCGGGCGGTACGAGACCCATCGTGCCGCTTCGTGGCGGTCCCCTGCGGCCCGCTGCCCGGGCCCGACGGCTCCGGCGGCGGGTCCTCGTTCCGCAGGCCGTGCGACCGACTCCCGTGGGGGTGCGTGCGTACGCGTGTCGCGGGCGGGCGGCGCCATACGGTGAAGACCACTCGTCGCATCCCGTTCCCGTAGGAGCACTGGCATGTCCAGCCAATTCTTCATCCCGGACCCGGAGGGTCACGTTCCGAACGCCGAGGGCTACTTCGGCGACTTCGGCGGCAAGTTCATCCCGGAAGCGCTCGTCGCCGCCGTGGACGAGGTCGCGGTCGAGTACGAGAAGGCCAAGAACGACCCGGACTTCACGGCCGAGCTGAACGACCTGATGGTCAACTACACCGGCCGTCCCAGCGCCCTCACCGAGGTGCCCCGGTTCGCGGAGCACGCCGGCGGCGCGCGGATCTTCCTCAAGCGCGAGGACCTCAACCACACCGGCTCGCACAAGATCAACAACGTGCTGGGCCAGGCGCTGCTCACCAAGCGCATGGGCAAGACCCGCGTCATCGCCGAGACCGGCGCCGGCCAGCACGGCGTGGCCACCGCCACCGCCTGTGCGCTCTTCGGCCTCGAGTGCACCGTCTACATGGGCGAGATCGACACCCAGCGCCAGGCCCTGAACGTGGCCCGGATGCGGATGCTGGGCGCCGAGGTCATCGCCGTGAAGTCCGGCTCCCGGACCCTGAAGGACGCCATCAACGAGGCGTTCCGCGACTGGGTCGCCAACGTGGACCGCACCCACTACCTCTTCGGCACGGTCGCCGGCCCGCACCCCTTCCCGGCCATGGTCCGCGACTTCCACCGGGTCATCGGCGTCGAGGCACGCCGCCAGATCATCGAGCGCGCCGGCCGGCTGCCCGACGCCGTCGCGGCCTGCGTCGGCGGCGGATCCAACGCCATCGGCCTCTTCCACGCCTTCATCCCCGACACCGAGGTCCGCCTGGTCGGCTTCGAGCCCGCCGGGCACGGTGTCGAGACCGGCGAGCACGCGGCCACGCTGACCGCGGGCGAGCCCGGGATCCTGCACGGCTCCCGCTCGTACGTCCTGCAGGACGAGGAGGGCCAGATCACCGAGCCGTACTCCATCTCGGCCGGTCTGGACTACCCGGGCATCGGCCCGGAGCACTCGTACCTCAAGGACACGGGCCGCGGCGAATACCGCGCCGTCACCGACGACGCCGCGATGCAGGCCCTGCGCCTGCTCTCCCGCACCGAGGGGATCATCCCGGCGATCGAGTCGGCGCACGCCCTGGCCGGCGCCCTCGAGCTGGGCAAGGAGCTGGGCCGCGAGGGGCTGATCGTGGTCAACCTCTCCGGCCGCGGGGACAAGGACATGGACACGGCCGCCCGCTACTTCGGGCTGTACGACGCCGCCGAGGAGGAGTCGAAGTGAGCACGGCCAGCGAGAAGACCGGGCGCATCCAGCTGCTGGGCGACACCCTCGCCAAGGCGAAGTCCGAGGACCGCGCGGCCCTCGTCGCCTACCTCCCGGCGGGCTTCCCGACCGTCGACGGCGCCATCGAGGCGGTCAAGGCCGTCATCGCGGGCGGCGCGGACGTGGTCGAGGTCGGGCTCCCGCACAGCGACCCGGTCCTGGACGGCGCGATCATCCAGACCGCCGACGACATCGCCCTGCGCGGCGGAGTCAAGATCGCCGACGTGATCCGCACGGTCCGCGAGGCGCACGAGGCCACCGGTGCCCCGATCCTGGTGATGACGTACTGGAACCCCATCGACCGGTACGGCGTCGAGCGGTTCACCGCCGAGCTGGCGGCGGCGGGCGGCGCCGGCTGCATCCTGCCCGACCTGCCGGTCCAGGAGTCCGCGCTGTGGCGCGAGCACGCGGACAAACACGGTCTGGCGACCGTCTTCGTCGTCGCTCCCAGCAGCAAGGACGAGCGGCTGGCCACGATCACGGCGGCCGGCTCCGGCTTCGTGTACGCGGCCTCCCTGATGGGCGTCACCGGCACCCGCGCCTCGGTCGGCGCCGAGGCCAAGGAGCTCGTCGGACGCACCCGCCGGACCACCGAGCTGCCGGTCTGCGTGGGCCTGGGCGTCTCCAACGCCGAGCAGGCCAAGGAGGTGGCCGGCTTCGCGGACGGCGTGATCGTCGGCTCGGCCTTCGTCAAGCTGCTGCTGGACGCGCCGGACCAGCAGGCCGGGCTGGCCGCCGTACGGTCGCTGGCGGGCGAGCTTGCGGAAGGCGTACGCAGGAGCTGACGTGAAGCGCACACCTGACCGAGTTCTGTAGCCCGATCAGGTGGAAGTGGGGGCGGGGAGGCGGAGCCATTCGGCGTCGTTCTCGGTGCGTTCCAGCGCGTGGGTGTGCAGGACGGGCAGGAAGAGCTGCTCC
>NZ_JBEZLA010000024.1:86707-91265 GCF_040651925.1 Streptomyces sp. NPDC048349
GGTCTTTTACGCCAAACATAGCCGTGTTTTTGCCCGCGCCGGCGGGGTGGGGGGGGGGGGGGAGGCACGCGAGTGCCTCCCCGCTTCGTTTGGCCGAACGTGAGCGAGAAGAACGACGGTGCGAACCGCGATGCGACGAAACGATCGGCCCGCGAGCGACTCCAGGTGGAGCGCGAGCGGCAAAATGCCCGCGACCGGCGTCGGCGGACGCTCATCGTGTCGGCGGCGGTGGTCGGCGTACTCGGCCTGGCCGCCGTCGTCGGTCTGATCGCGGCCAACACCGGAAAGGACGGCAGCGGCAAGGACGGGCCGGTGGTCGCCCCCTCCGGGGCCACCGGCAAGGACGCGCTGGCCATCCGGACGGGCAAGGACGAGGCCAAGTCCACCCTGACCGTGTGGGAGGACTTCCGCTGCCCCGCCTGCAAGAGCTTCGAGGACAACTACCGGGACACCATCCACGACCTCGAGGCCAAGGGGCTGCTCAAGGTCGACTACCACCTGGTGACGCTCATCGACGGGAACATGGGCGGCAGCGGCTCGCTGAAGGGCGCCAACGCGGCGGCCTGCGCGCAGGACGCCGGCAAGTTCTCGGCCTACCACGACGTCCTCTTCCAGAACCAGCCGCAGGAGGTCGACGACGCCTACGGCAAGAACGCCAAGCTGCTGGAGCTGGCCGGCAAGGTGGACGGGCTGGACACCCCGGCTTTCCGCTCGTGCGTCGAGGACGGCACGCACAACAGCTGGGTCGCCAAATCACACGAGGCCTTCCGCGCCGGGCAGTTCCGGGGCACGCCCACCGTGCTGCTGGACGGCAAGGACATCTTCTCGGACAAGGGCAACCCGCTGACCCCGCAGAAGCTGAGGGAGCGGGTGGAGGCTGCGGCCGGTGCCTCCGGCGGCAGCGGGGCGCCGAAGGCCGCGGGGGCTTCGAAGGCGGCGGGCAAGGCCTCCCCGTCCGCCGGTGCGACCTCCGGCACCACTCCCGGTGCGACCCCCGGGGCCAGGGCTTCGCGGGCGTCGGCGGCGCCGTCGAAGACGCCCGCGAACCGCGGATCGGACGGTGCCGCGGAGGACTGAGCGACGCCCGTGCCGTGTGTGGATTCGGTATCGGCTTGCCGGGCGGGTTGCGGTGTGCACCGCCCGGCAGGGTAGCGTCATGTCTGCCATGGACATTGCTTACATCCCCAGTCCGTCGACCGGCGTGATCCATCTCGGACCGATCCCGCTGCGCGGCTACGCGTTCTGCATCATCATCGGCGTCTTCGTCGCCGTCTGGCTCGGCAACAAGCGGTGGGTCGCACGCGGCGGAAAGCCGGGCACGGTCGCGGACATCGCCGTGTGGGCGGTGCCGTTCGGCCTGGTCGGCGGTCGCCTCTACCACGTGATCACCGACTACCAGCTCTACTTCGGCGAGGGCCGCAACTGGGTCGACGCCTTCAAGATCTGGGAAGGCGGCCTCGGCATCTGGGGGGCCATCGCGCTCGGCGCCGTGGGTGCGTGGATCGGCTGCCGGCTGCGCGGCATCCCGCTGCCGGCCTGGGCGGACGCCCTCGCCCCGGGCATCGCGCTGGCGCAGGCCTGCGGCCGCTGGGGCAACTGGTTCAACCAGGAGCTGTACGGCAGGGCCACCGACCTTCCGTGGGCGGTGGAGATCAGCGCGGGCCCGAACCGGGACGCCGGCACCTACCACCCGACCTTCCTGTACGAGTCGCTGTGGTGCATCGGCGTCGCCGTCCTGGTCATCTGGGCCGACCGCCGCTTCACGCTCGGGCACGGGCGGGCCTTCGCCCTGTACGTGGCCGCGTACTGCGTGGGCCGCGGCTGGATCGAGTACATGCGGGTCGACGAGGCGCACCACATCCTGGGCCTGCGGCTGAACGTGTGGACCTCGATCGTCGTCTTCGTCCTGGCCGTCGTGTACTTCGTCCTGTCGGCGAAGCTGCGCCCGGGCCGCGAGGAGGTCGTCGAACCGGACCGCTCCGGCGACGGCGATGGCAACGGCGACAAGGCTCCGGCTGCTGCCGACGCGGAGAGTGCGACCGACGCGGAGGCTGCGGCCGGCCCGAAGGACACCGGCCCGAAGGACGCCGACCCGAAGGACGCCGACTCGAAGGACGCCGAGCCCGACGCCCCCGAGGTGGACCTCTCCAAGGCCGGACCGGCCGAGGCCCCGGAGGCCAAGAAGCTCTGACCGCCACGGTCGCAGAAGGGGGCGCCGCGCACGACGCGGCGCCCCCTTCCGTTTGCGGCGGCCCCGCCGGCCGCGGGAGCGCCACCACGGTCAGCGCCCGGCCATCCGCTCGGCGAGTGCCAAGGTGCGGTGCGCCGCGGCCACCACCGCCGGGTCGACGAAGCGGCCGTCGGGCAGGGCCAGCGCCCCCGGAGCGGCCCGGGCCGCGCACAGGACCTCCTCCGCCGCGGCCACCTCCGCGGGCGCGGGCAGGTACGCCCGCTCGATCACCGGCAACTGGCGGGGATGGATCGCCGCTCGGCCGAAGAAGCCGAGGGAGCGGCCGCGCCCACAGGAGACGGCCAGCGCCTCCAGGTCCCGGATGTCCGGGAACACCGACTGGGCCGGCGGCGCCAGCCCGGCCGCGCGGGCCGCCACCACCACCCGGGAGCGGCACCAGTCCAGGCCCGGCTCCGCGCTGACCGCCAGGTCGGCCCGCAGATCGGCCTCCCCGAGGGAGAGCCCGCGCAGCGCGGGGTGCGCGCGGGCGATCTCGTAGGCGCGCTCCACGCCCAGCGCCGATTCGAGCAGCGCGTGCAGCCCTACCCCGCCGGTGCGGTCCGCGGCCGCGACGACCTGCTCGGGGGCGCTGATCTTGGGCAGGCGCAGCCCGGCGAGGCCGTGCAGCCCGCCGAGGGCGGTGAGGTCGGCGCCGCCCCAGGGAGAGCCGAGGGCGTTGACGCGGACGTGCACGGGGACCGGGGGCCGCTCGGTGAGCAGCTCGGCGGTGGCGGCGCGGGCGTACTCCTTGCGGGAGGCCGGTACCGCGTCCTCCAGGTCCACGATCACGGCGTCGGCTCCGCAGCCGATGGCCTTGGCGACCACCGCCGGGCGGTCGCCCGGTGCGTACAGCCAGGTCAGGATCACAGCGCCCCCTCGGTCCGCAGCGCGCTGATCTCGGCCGCGGTCAGGCCCAGCTCGGTCAGGACCTCCTCGGTGTCCGCGCCGTGCGGGCGGCCGGCCCAGCGGATCGCGCCGGGGGTCTCGGAGAGCCGGAACAGGATGTTCTGCATCCGGATCGGGCCCAGCTCCGGGTCCTCCACCTCCGTGACCGAGTCCAGCGCCTCGAACTGCGGGTCGTCCATCACGTCCCGCACGTCGTAGACCAGGGCGACGGCCGCCTCGGCCTCCTCGAAGGCGGCGACGACTTCCTCGGCCTTGTGGCGGGCGATCCAGCCGCCGACCGCCTCGTCCAGGACGTGCACGTGGGCGGCCCGCCCCGAACCGGTGGCGAACCAGGGTTCGGCGAGCAGCTCCGGCCGCCCGACCAGGCGCACCACCCGCTCGGCGACGGACTGGGCGGAGGCGGACACCGCCAGCCAGCGGCCGTCCGCGCTGCGGTAGGTGTTGCGGGGCGCGTTGTTGGTGGAGCGGTTTCCGGTGCGCGGCTGGACATAGCCGAGCTGGTCGAACCACAGCGGGTGCGGGCCGAGCACGGTGAGGATCGGCTCGATGATGGCCAGGTCCACGACCTGGCCGCGGCCCGTGCGCTCGCGTCCCGCCAGGGCGGTCATGACCGCGTAAGCGGTGGTCAGCGCGGCGATCGAGTCCGCGAGCCCGAACGGCGGCAGGGTCGGCGGCCCCTCGGGCTCCCCGGTGATCGCCGCGAAGCCGCTCATCGCCTCGGCGAGGGTGCCGAAGCCGGGGCGGTGGGCGTACGGACCCTGCTGGCCGAAGGCCGTGACGCGGGTCAGGACCAGGCGCGGATTGGCGGCGGACAGCTCGGGCCAGCCCAGGCCCCATTTCTCCAGGGTGCCGGGGCGGAAGTTCTCGATGACCACGTCGGCGGTGGCGGCGAGGCGCAGCAGGGTGGCGCGGCCGCCCGGCGCGGACAGGTCGAGGGTGATCGTGCGCTTGTTCCGGCCGAGCAGCTTCCACCACAGGCCGATGCCGTCCTTGGCCGGCCCGTGGCCGCGCGAGGGATCGGGGCGGCCGGGGTGCTCGACCTTGACCACCTCGGCGCCGAAGTCGCCGAGCAGGGTGGCGGCCAGCGGCCCGGCGAACAGGGTGGCGAGGTCGAGGACGCGGAGTCCTTGCAGGGGGCCGGCCCCCTGCCCTTGCCCTTGCTCTGTCCGGGCGTCGGCAGCGGCGGGCTCGCCCCCCGCGCCGGGGAACGGGTCGCCGGTCCGTGCTCCCGTTCCCCGGCCCGGCGCCCCGGAGGCCGGGGGCGGGGGCCCGGAGTCCGCCACCGTGTCCGGCGCCGCCTCCGGGTTCACGAGGCGGCTCCGGACGTGCCGTCCTGGCCGGCGCGGCCGCCGCCCGCTCGCACGGTGTCCGTACGGTGCTCACCCCGGCCCCCGCCCAGCCGCTGCCCGCCGAACTCCTCGC
>NZ_JBEZLA010000025.1:0-91075 GCF_040651925.1 Streptomyces sp. NPDC048349
CCACCCCCGGGGGGCCCGCCCGGCCGGCCGGGCCGGGCGGCGGCTCCGCCTGCGGCCGGGACCGGCCGGTCCTGGCCGGGACCGGCTACTCCTGCTTCTTGCGGCGGGTGCCGAAGACGATCTCGTCCCAGCTGGGCACCGCCGCGCGGCGCCCGGGACGGACCCCGTCCGCCTCGGCCTGCCGGTCCGTGGTGCCCGTCAGCCGGTCGCGGTGGCCGGCCACCGTGCGGGGCATCAGGACGTCGGCGTACGCGGAGCCCGCGCCCGCCGATGCGGCCGGCGCCGGAGGTTCCTCCGCCTCGGCCTCCTCGGCCGGCGGTTCGGTCCGGTCGGGGACCACCATGTCGCCGCGGAAGCTCGGGACCGCCTCCAGCAGGCTGGTCAGCGTGTCCCGCTCCTCCTCCGGCTCCGGCTGGGGGGCGACGGGACGCTCCAACTGGCGGTCGAGGGCGCGGTCCAGCGGCCGGTCGCGCGGCAGCCGCGCAATCCTCGGCACGAAGGGGAAGCTGGGTTCCGGCGTGGCGGGCAGGTCGTCGGACTCGCCGATCAGCGAGCGCGCCTCGTCGTCCACGGCCACGACCAGCCGGCGCGGCGGGTCGTACGTCCAGCTCGCCGAGTGCGGCTCGCCCGCGACCCGGTAGACGAGGAGCACCTCCCAGGTGCCGTCGTCGCGGCGCCACGAGTCCCACTGCACGGAGTCCTTCTCGGCCCCGCGCAGGGTGAGCCGCTCCTGCACGGCCTCGCCGAGCTGGGGTCCGGTGTTCTCGCCGGGCCGGCGCACGGGGGTCTTGCGGGCGCGCTCGGCCATGAACGCGCGCTCGGCGAGCACCGGGCCCTCGAAGCGGCGTACGCGGTCGACGGGGATGCCGGCGAGTTGAGCGACCTCCTCCGCGGAGGCACCGGCCCGTATGCGGGCCTGGATGTCGCGGGGGCGGAGGTGGCTCTCCACCTCGATCTCGATCTGGTTCAGGCGCGCGCGGTCGTTGCGCACGGCAGCCCGCAGCCGTTCGTCGATCGGAAGCGTGTACTCCGTGCTGTCCCCAGCCTTGAGCACCAGTCGTGTGCCGTCATTTGAGACGGCCACGACACGCAGTTCGGGCATGGGGACCTCCCGGGTGGTGCCTGCCGACGTCACGTGCGTCGCTGCTTCCGCTAGTCGAGTGTGGCCTGCCCGGGTGCAGCCTGCCACAACCTTGCCGAGTTAAACCGGCGTGTCGGGCATGCGCCCTTGATCGCCGTTATGGCACGGTTACCTGTTGGGCACGCACAGTGACCGAGCGATTACTGTGCGCAGCAGGAACCCGTGCGATACCGCGGCATCACCGGTCTTTGAGTGCCGTTTTCCATCAATCGGCCCCCTCTCCCGAGTCCGGACATCCGTAAGGAAGGACGGCCCCAGGGCTCGTCACAGTACTCCATTCGGGCCACCTGGGTGGACCGCCGCGCCGCCGAACTTCTCCCGGACGGCGGGAGTTGGCCTGCCCTCCGACGGGCCCCACCTGCACCCGTGTCCGTTTCCTGGTGTCTTGCTTCACGCAATCCACAGAAACGGAACTAATCGTTTCGCCCGGGCGTCCGTACCTCGGGGCCCCGACGCCGACCCCGGGGGCCGACGCCCTCAGGGCCGTGGCAGAGCGGTCCGTGAGGCGCCGGCCGTCATCCCTGAGGCGCCGGCCGTCAGTCGCCCAGGACGCGGCGCAGGTAGTCGTTGCCGAACACCCGGTCCGGGTCCAGCCGGTCGCGGAGCGCGGTGAACTCGGCGAACCGCGGGTAGACCGCGGCGAAGTACTCCGCGTCCCGCGTGTGCACCTTGCCCCAGTGCGGGCGGCCGCCGTGCGCGGTGAAGATCCGCTCGGCCGCCGTGAAGTAGGCCTGGTACGGCGTGCCCCGGTACATGTGCACCGCGATGTACGCCGTCTCGCGGCCCGAGGCGGTGGACAGCGTGATGTCGTCCGCCGGGGCCGTGCGCACCTCCACCGGGAAGCTGACGCGCAGCCCGGAGCGGTCGACCATCGCCCGCAGTTCCCGCAAC
Source organism: Streptomyces sp. NPDC048349 (assembly GCF_040651925.1). Classification (NCBI taxonomy): domain Bacteria; kingdom Bacillati; phylum Actinomycetota; class Actinomycetes; order Kitasatosporales; family Streptomycetaceae; genus Streptomyces; species Streptomyces sp. NPDC048349. The sequence continues at coordinate 2,033 of NZ_JBEZLA010000025.1, forward strand.
GCCCCGACCAGCTGCTCGCGCGGCAGCGCGTACTCCATCTCCACGAACCGGACCCGGCGCGGACTGGTGAACACCTTGTACGGGATGTCCGTGTACGTGCGCGCCGACAGGGCGCGGCTGGCCACGCGGGCGATGGCGGGGATGGTGGCCGGGACCGCGCGGCCCAGCGAGTTGACGGCCTGGAAGACGCCGTTGGACAGCAGTTCGTCCTCGATCCAGGCGCTCACCGCCCCGGGCGGGGCCGCGGGACCCTGGCTGCGGTTGTTCCGCTTGGTGTTGCAGTTGCCGGTGTGCGGGAACCAGTAGAACTCGAAGTGCTCGTTCTCCGCGACGTGCTGGTCGAACTCGGCCGTCACCCGGTCGAAGCCCATGGGTTCCTCACGGGCGGTCAGGAAGAACAGCGGCTCGACGGCGAAGGTGAGCGAGGTGACGACGCCGAGGGCCCCGATGCCGATCCGGGCGGCCGCGAAGACCTCCGGATTCTCCTTCTCGGAGCACGCGAGCAGCTGCCCGTCGGCCGTGACCAGCTCCAGGCCGCGGATCTGGGCGGCGATGGAGGCCGAGTCGCGGCCGGTGCCGTGGGTGCCCGTGCTGGTAGCGCCGGAGACCGTCTGCTCCATGATGTCGCCCATGTTCGTGAGCGACAGGCCTTCCCGGGCCAGGGCCGCGTTCAGGTCCTTGAGGACCGTGCCCGCCGCCACCGTGACGGTCCCGGCGGCGCGGTCGATCGACCGGATCCCGGCCAGCGCCTGGGGGCGTACGAGCACCCCGTCGGTCACCGCGGCCGCCGTGAAGGAGTGGCCGGTGCCGACCGCCTTCACTCGCAGGCCCTGTTCGGCGGCCCGGCGGACCGCCTCCTGGAGCTCCCCGACCGAGGCCGGGGTCACGGTCCGCACGGGCGTGGCGGAGACGTTGCCCGCCCAGTTACGCCACGCGGCGGTCCGGCTCTTGTGCCCTGCTGTCGCCGTCCCCATCGGTAGCTGGCTCCTCCCCTTGCGCCGGCCTCGTCAGCCGGCGGTATCCCGCGAACGCCACCGCCGCCGCGGCCGCCCCCGACGCGATGGAGACGACGAACCCGCGCTGCGCGCCCGCCGCGTCGATGACCAGACCGGTCGCCGACGAGCCGATCGCGACGCCGACCGCGAGGCCGGTGCTGATCCAGGTCATGCCCTCGGTCAGCTTCGCGCGTGGTACGTGCGCCTCGATCAGGGCCATCGTGGTGATCATCGTGGGAGCGATGGCGAGGCCCGAGACGAAGAGCGCCACGGCCAGAAACGGAAGGTTCCCGGCCAGTAGGAGGGGGATCATACTCACGCCCATCGCGCATACGCCCAGTATCCACCGCAGTTCCGTCCGGCCCTTGAGATGCAGCAGGCCGAAGACGATTCCGGCGATACAGGACCCCGCCGCCCAGATCGCCAGGATGAAGCTGGCCCAGGACTTGTGCCCCTGCTCCTCGGCGAAGGCCAGGGTGGACACGTCGATCGAACCGAAGATCGCGCCGGTCGCCACGAAGGTGAGCGTCAGCACCTGCAGGCCCGGAGAGCGCAGCGCCGAGGTGTTCTCCCCGTGCGCGCCGCGCGGGTGCGGCTCGGGCTCGGTGGTGCGCTGCGCGGTGAGCAGCCAGACGCCGACCAGCAGGCAGACGGCGGCGACCAGCGGACCGGCCTCGGGGAACCAGGTGGCGGACAGGCCGATGGCGAGGATCGGGCCGAAGATGAAGCACACCTCGTCGACCACGGACTCGAAGGAGTACGCCGTGTGCAGCTCGCGCGGGGAGTCGCGGTAGATCACGGTCCACCGGGCGCGGACCATCGAGCCGACGCTGGGCACGCAGCCGGCGATCGCGGCGAACAGGAAGAGGGTCCAGTCGGGCCACCCGTTCGCGGCGGCGACCAGCAGTCCGGCGACCGAGGCCACCGAGACCAGGGTGGCGGGGCGCAGTACCCGCCGCTGGCCGAACTGGTCCACCAGCCGCGAGACCTGCGGGCCGATCACGGCTGCGGCCAGGGCGAGGGTACCGGTGAGCGCGCTCGCCATCGCGTAGCGGCCGGTGATCTCGGAGATCATCGTCAGGATGCCGACCCCGACCATGGATATCGGCAGCCGGCCTATGAGGCCGGCTGCGCTGAACCCCTTGGTGCCGGGGGCCGCGAAGATGGCGCGGTAGGGACTGGGCAAGGGCCCTCCGTAACGGACGTCATCGGCCCGTACAGGTTATGACTGCCGAGGCGGCACCCGCACGGGGAACGTTCCCGACCTGGAAACTTAGGGTTACCTTACCTCCGTTGGGGGTGCGCCCCGGCCCGGGCCGATTCCCGCATGCCCAGGCCGGGTGGCAGGATTCGAGGCATGTCAGACCAGCTCCCCGCCGCCGCCCGGCCCAGGGCCGAAGGCCCCGCCGCCCCGTACGACGCCCTCCTGCTGCTCTCCTTCGGGGGGCCCGAGGGACCCGACGACGTCGTGCCGTTCCTGGAGAACGTCACGCGCGGGCGCGGGATCCCCCGCGAGCGGCTCGAGGAGGTCGGCGCGCACTACTTCGGCTTCGGCGGGGTCAGCCCGATCAACGCCCAGAACCGCGCGCTGCTGGACGCGCTGCGCAAGGACTTCGCCGAGCACGGGCTGGACCTGCCGGTCTACTGGGGCAACCGCAACTGGGCCCCCTACCTGACCGACGTGATGCGCGAGATGGTCGCCGACGGCCGCCGCCGGATCGCCGTGCTCGCGACCAGCGCGTACGCCTCGTACTCGGGCTGCCGGCAGTACCGCGAGAACCTCGCCGACGCGCTGGCCGCCCTGGCCGCCGAGGGCCTGGAACTGCCGCGCGTGGACAAGCTGCGGCACTACTTCAACCACCCCGGCTTCCTGGATCCCATGATCGAAGGGGTGGTGGCCTCGCTCGGCGAACTGCCCGAGGACGTCCGGGACGGCGCCCACCTCGCCTTCACCACCCACTCCATCCCGGTCGCCGCCGCGGACACCTCCGGCCCCGTCGAGGACCACACCGAGGGCGGCGAGGGCGGCGCCTACGTCAAGCAGCACCTCGACGTCGCCGAAGTGATCGCGGACGAGGTGGCCGTGCGCACGGGTGTCGGGCACCCGTGGAAGCTCGTCTACCAGTCCCGCAGCGGCGCCCCGCACGTCCCGTGGCTGGAGCCGGACATCTGCGACCACCTCGAGGCCCTGCACGCCGAGGGCGCGCCCGCCGTCGTCATGGTGCCCATCGGCTTCGTCTCGGACCACATGGAAGTCCTCTACGACCTCGACACCGAGGCTACCGCCAAGGCCGCCGAACTGGGCCTGCCCGTCGCACGCTCCGCAACGGTCGGCGCCGACCCCGCTTTCGCCGAGGCGGTACGGGAACTCGTGCTGGAGCGGGCCGCCAAGGAGCGCGGCGAGGCGGCCGAGGAGTGCTGGGTGGGCATGCTGGGGCAGAGCCACGACGTGTGCGCCGTGGGCTGCTGCCCGGGACGGGCACCCCGGCCCGCGGCCGCCGGCGCCGACAGCCCTTACGCGTAGGGATGAGGGACCTTGATCACCGATGACCTGAAGGCCGAGCTGCTGGACGTGGCCCTGGAGGCCGCCCGGCAGGCCGGGGCGCTGCTGCGCGACGGCCGGCCGGCCGATCTTGCGGTGGCCGCGACGAAGAGCAGCCCGATCGACGTGGTGACCGAGATGGACATCGCGGCCGAGAAGCTGATCACCGGCATCCTCGCCGAACGGCGGCCCGAGGACGGACTGCTGGGCGAGGAAGGCGCCGACACCCAGGGCACCAGCGGCGTGCGCTGGGTCGTCGACCCGCTGGACGGGACCGTGAACTACCTGTACGGCCTGCCGAGCTGGGGCGTGTCCATCGCGGCCGAGTACGGGGGCGAGACGGTGGTCGGCGTCGTCGCGGCGCCGATGCGCGGGGAGACCTACCACGCGGTGCTCGGCGGCGGGGCCTGGCAGGGAGCGGTGCGCCTCGCCTGCCGGCCGGCGGCGCCGCTGGACCAGGCGCTGCTCGGGACCGGCTTCGCGTACGTCCAGGCCCGGCGGGTCCGCCAGGCCGAGGTCGTGGCCCGGATCATTCCGGTGGTGCGGGACATCCGGCGGGGCGGATCGGCGGCGCTGGACCTGTGCGACGTGGCCGCGGGGCGGCTCGACGGGTACTACGAGCGCGGCCTGAACCCCTGGGACCTGGCGGCGGGCGACCTGATCGCCCGCGAGGCCGGGGCCCTGACCGGCGGCCGGCCGGGCGAGCCCGCCTCGGGAGAACTCGTCCTCGCCGCCACCCCCGCCGTGTTCGCCTCGCTGCAGCCGCTGCTGGACGAGGCGGGCGCCTGGCACGACTGACCGCGGGCGGGCCGACGGCGGCATGAGTGAACCCCGGCCGCCCGAGAGGGCCGCCGGGGTTCAGGTGTGCGCAGCAGAGGTCAGCAGGCGGGCACGGAGACCGAGACCGGAACTCCGTGCTCGGCGGCGAGGCGCTGGAGGTCCTCCAGCTCCGCCTGTTCCACTTCCGCGAGGAAGTCGTCGCCCGCCTCGCGGGCCTGCATGAGGTCCGACTGCGTGGCCCTGATGCGCTGCAGGAGACCCGCGGTGAATGCGTCCATGGTGGGTTCGCCCCCTCTTCGTGGGTCGGCGGCGGCACGTGACAGTCCGCCGTCAGGGAGTGGATGGGGTGTGCTGACGTCCTCCCCGGCACCCTGGGCCCAGAAACCTCGCAAGACGAGGGAATCCTCACCTCCGCCCCCGCTGCGCTCCGCGAGCGGCGTCTTACAGCCGGTTTACGGCCGAAACGGGCAGGATGGACGGCGCAACACACATGTGCCCTGCTGGGCTCGGAGGAAGGAAATCGACGTGCGCGTACTCGTCGTCGAGGACGAGCAGCTGCTCGCCGATGCGGTGGCCACCGGACTGCGGCGGGAGGCCATGGCCGTGGACGTCGTGTACGACGGCGCCGCCGCCCTGGAGCGCGTCGGCGTGAACGACTACGACGTGGTCGTGCTCGACCGGGACCTCCCGCTCGTGCACGGCGACGACGTCTGCCGGAAGATCGTCGAGCTCGGCATGCCGACGCGCGTCCTGATGCTGACCGCCTCCGGCGACGTCAGCGACCGCGTGGAGGGCCTGGAGCTCGGGGCGGACGACTACCTGCCCAAGCCCTTCGCCTTCACCGAGCTGACCGCCCGCGTGCGGGCCCTGGGCCGGCGCACCACGGTCGCGCTGCCGCCCGTACTGGAGCGGGCCGGCATCAAACTGGACCCGAACCGCCGCGAGGTGTTCCGCGAGGGCAAGGAGGTGCAGCTGGCGCCCAAGGAGTTCGCGGTGCTGGAGGTCCTCATGCGCAGCGAGGGGACCGTCGTCTCGGCCGAGCAGCTGCTCGAGAAGGCCTGGGACGAGAACACCGACCCCTTCACGAACGTCGTACGGGTGACCGTGATGACCCTGCGGCGCAAGCTGGGCGAGCCGCCGGTCATCGTGACCGTGCCGGGCTCCGGATACCGGATCTGACGCGCGTGCCAGCCACTCCGGCGCCGCCGGTCGCGCCACCGAAACCGACCTGGGACCCCGGCCAGCCCGAGGGTCCCTTCCCTTGGCTGCGGCCGACCATCCGCATACGCCTCACGCTGCTGTACGGCGGGATGTTCCTGATCGCGGGGATCCTGCTGCTGTCGATCATCTACCTGCTGGCGGCCCAGGCCCTGCGGGAGGGCAACGCCCTCCCGTTCCAGATCGTCGGCGGCCAGGTGAAGGTCACGAGCGGTACCTGTCCGGGCGTGGTGGGCGAGCAGACGCCCAGCCAGTTCAACGCCGCGATCGGCCAGTGCATCCTCGAACAGCGCCGGCACGCCCTGGACGACCTGCTGAGCCGGTCGCTGATGGCCCTCCTGGGTCTGAGCATCATCGCCTTCGCCTTCGGCTACGCGATGGCCGGACGGGTGCTCTCGCCGCTGGGCAAGATCACCCGCACCGCCCGCCGGGTCGTGGGCTCCGACCTGACCCGGCGGATCGAGCTGGACGGGCCGGACGACGAGCTCAAGGAGCTCGCCGACACCTTCGACGAGATGCTCGACCGCCTCGAGCGGGCCTTCACGGCCCAGCAGAGGTTCGTCGCGAACGCCTCGCACGAGCTGCGGACGCCGCTCGCGATCAACCGGACCCTGCTGGAGGTGCACCTCTCCGACCCGGGGGCGCCGATCGAGCTCCAGCAGCTCGGCAAGACCCTGCTGGCCACCAACGAGCGGAGCGAGCAGCTGGTCGAGGGCCTGCTGCTGCTGGCCCGGAGCGAGAACCAGATCGTCGAGCGCAAGCCCGTGGACCTGGCGGAGGTCGCCTCGCGCGCCCTCGACCAGGTGCGCGGGGAGGCCGAGGCGAAGGGCGTGGAGATCCGCGGCGAGCGCGCGCCGGCCGTGATCCAGGGCAACGGCGTGCTGCTGGAGCGGATCGCCCTGAACCTGGTGCAGAACGCCGTCCGGTACAACGTGCCGGAGGACGGCTGGGTGGAGGTCACCACCGAGGCCCAGCACGGCCAGGCCGTCCTCGTGGTGTCGAACACGGGCCCCGTGGTTCCCGCGTACGAGGTGGACAACCTCTTCGAGCCCTTCAGACGGCTGCGTACGGAGCGAACGGGCAGCGACAAGGGTGTCGGGCTGGGCCTGTCGATCGCGCGCTCCGTGGCCCGCGCACACGGCGGACGGATCCAGGCGATCCCCCGGGAAGGCGGTGGCCTCGTGATGCGTGTCACTCTTCCCCTGTGAGTCCACGCCCCGTGTTCGCTTTTGGCTGAATACTTGGCATGTGAATACAGTCGCTTCTGTGTGATCGATCACATGACCGAGTGTCGGACCATGTGCGTTCTGTGACCCCATCCCGGCCGGAACGCCCGGGAAGTCCGGGTTTCCGGCCCCTCGGATGGCGGGAAATACACGGGGTGGCGTTTGTGCAAGACGGCCCCCGGACCGTGTACGGTCCCGGTCGTCATCCCAGCTGATTGCTCTCCGGGCAGCCGGCTGGGTGTCGATTGAGTAACAGACCTTGATGTGAGGCAAAATCTCCGCCTCAGGTCGGGCACAAGTCCGGCCTCTCGCGCGTTACGTGCGCTGAGACACCGCTAACACCCAGAGGGGGAGAGCGAACAATGGCAACGGACTACGACACCCCACGCAAGACCGACGACGACGTCGACAACGACAGCATTGAAGAGCTGAAGGCCCGGCGTAACGAGAAGTCGACCTCGTCCGCGGACATGGACGAATTCGACTCGGTCGAGAGCATGGAGCTTCCCGGCGCGGACCTCTCCAACGAGGAGCTGGCCGTCCGGGTCCTGCCGAAGCAGGCCGACGAGTTCACCTGCATGAGCTGCTTCCTGGTCCACCACCGCAGCCAGCTGGCACGTGAGAAGAACGGTCAGCCGATCTGTCGCGACTGCGACTGAGAGGCGTCGGCCGTGGCTGGCTCGACACCCTTCCGGAAGCGCCGCTTCCGAAAGTCTGGTGATCCGGCGGAGACGCAGGCGGGAACCACGGACCCGGCAACGAGTCCTGGGACCTCCGGCGGCTCCGCCATGGGGACCGCCATCGTGCCCTCCGACACCGCCCCGGCGGTGCCGTCGGCCACAGGAGACGACGAGGGGGCCCGGCACCGGTCCGGGGCTCGTCGGCTGCAAGCCGTCAAGAACGGTGTACGCAAGGGCGGCGAAAGTGTCAGGGACGCCGCCCTGTACATCACCGACAGAATCATCGAGAACGCACCGCGCGTTCCGGTTCGGGACCTCGCGACCCTGCGCGCGCAGTTCCCGGGCCTCGGCCCCGATCAGCTTGCCGACAAGCTGATCTCCGGCGCCGCCAACGCCACCTCCACCGTCGGCGCGGGCATCGGAGCGGCGGCCATGCTGCCCGTCCCGCCCGCCATGCCGGCGGAGCTGGCCGCGGAGATCACCGGGGTCGCCGCGATCGAGCTCAAGCTCATCGCCGAGCTCCACGAGGTCTACGGCCTTCGCCCGCCCGGCACCCTCAAGGACCGCAGCCTCGCCTACCTCACCGCGTGGACCGAGGAACGCGGCGTGGACCTGACCAAGCCGACGACGCTGAACGCGGCGCTCGGCGGCCAGATGAAGCGCGAGCTGCGCCAGCAGATCACGAAGCGGATGGTCCGCAACCTGCCCAGCCTCATGCCGTTCATGGTCGGTGCGGCCGTGGGCGCGGTCATGAACCGACGCGACACGCGGAAACTCGCCGAGAAGGTCCGTGGCGACCTGCGCGGCCGCGCCGTGTCCTGGGAGGCCCTGCCGCAGCTCCCGCCCCTGGAGCAGCCCTCCCAGCCCCTTCCCGAGGCCACCAGGAACGCACTCGAAGGCCCCGGCCGACAGGCCGACGGGACCTGACACCCGCGGGCGTCGGGGCCCGAGGCTCGCAGCGTCGGCGTCCGGGGCTCGCGGACGTCGGGGCCTGAGGCTCGCCGAGGTCGGGGCCTGAGGCTCGCAGCGTCGGGGTCCGAGGCTCGCCGACGTCGGATCCCAGGACTCGAAAGGGCCCCGGGTCAGCCCTTCGCCGCGAGGATGGCCGCCCGCAGGGCCTCCGGCTCGCGGGTGGAGACGTACACGTACGGGGTCGGGTCCGCCGGGTCGGTCACCTCGGCGCGGACCGCGGTCGGCACGTAGCTGCGCATCAGCATGAAGGCGCGGGTGTCGGCCTTGTACGTGCGCCAGGCCCGCGCCTCCTCGGCGTCCAGGATCTCGGGATCGCCCAGGGCCGTCACCGGGATCCGCGCGTCCCCCGCCGCCAGCGCGCCGTTGACCACGCGCACGCGCGCGGAACCGTACGAACTCACGAGCAGCCCGGCCAGCCCGGCGCCCCCGACCAGCCCGGCCAGCAGCGGCAGCGTGCCCAGCGGCAGCAGGGTCAGCGCGCACGCGAGGCCGATGAGTACGGCGATGCCCCACCAGGAGCGGGGGGCGGTCAGACGTTCGTCGTGGTGCGCGGGGGAGAGCTGCATGCCGTCAAGCCTGCCACGAGGCGACCAGCGGGTAGCCGCGCGGGTAAGGTCTGCGGCTGTGAGTGGACGAAACACAGCGTTGACGCCCCCGGCCGATGCCGCCGCGCCGGTCCGGCACCCCGATGCGCCGGCGCCCGGTGAGCTGCTGGGCGCGCACTACGAGCACTGCTTCGGCTGCGGCGGGGGCCAGCCGCACGGACTCCACCTGGAGGCCCGTGCGGGTGAGGGCGTGCGCATCACCGCCGAGTTCACCGTCAAGCCCGCGCACCAGGGCGCCCCCGGTCTCGCCCACGGCGGCGTGCTGGCCACCGCGCTCGACGAGACGCTCGGCTCGCTGAACTGGCTGCTGCGCGTCATCGCCGTGACGGGGCGGCTGGAGACCGACTTCGTACGGCCCGTTCCGGTGGACACCGTGCTGTACCTCGAGGCCGAGGTCACCGCCGTGGCCGGGCGGAAGATCTACTGCAGCGCCGTCGGCCGCATAGGCGGGCCGGAGGGCCCGGTCGCCGTGCGCGCGGACGCGCTGTTCATCGAGGTGAAGGTCGACCACTTCATCGACAACGGTCGGCCCGAGGAGATCCAGGCGGCGATGGCCGACCCGGACCAGGTCAGGCGCGCCCGCGCCTTCGAGGTGAACCCCTGATGTCTCTGAACGATCATGGCCCCGTCGACGTGCTGATCCGCCGCGTCGACCCGGAGGTGCCCCTCCCCGCCTACAGCCACCCCGGCGACGCCGGATGCGACCTGGTGACCACCCGGGCCGCCGAGCTGGCGCCGGGAGAGCGCACCGTGCTCCCCACCGGGGTGTCCATCGCCCTGCCCGACGGGTACGCGGCGTTCGTGCACCCGCGGTCCGGCCTGGCCGCCCGCTGCGGGCTCGCGCTCGTGAATGCCCCGGGGACGGTGGATGCCGGGTACCGTGGGGAGATCAAGGTGATCGTGGTCAATCTCGACCCTCGCGAGAGCGTCCGGTTCGAGCGTTTCGACCGCATTGCCCAGCTGGTTGTCCAGCGGGTCGAGAAGGTGCGCTTCCACGAGGTGGCGGAACTTCCCGGCTCGGCCCGGGCCGAGGGGGGTTTCGGCTCCACCGGCGGTCATCCGGCCGTGGCCGGATCCGGCACTGGTCAGCAGGGTGGGAATGGCTACGCTTCGGTCGTAACCGACCGGGAAGGACAGTGACGTGTTCGGACGTCGCAAGAAGAACGACTCCGCCAAGGACGGCGGCGCGGCCGAGCAGGTCGATGGCCGTGTGTCCGGCCTGGACGCCGGCGAGCAGGACGGCGCCGAGCTCGACGCGGCCCCGCCGCGCCGCGTGAACCTGCCCCCCGCCCCGCGGCCCGACGGCCCCTGGGACGTCTCCGAGGTGCTCGGCAACCCGGCCGACGGACGGGTGGACCTGGGCGGCATCTTCGTCCCCGGGGTCGAGGGCATGGAGCTGCGGGTCGAGGTCGCCGGTGACGCGATCGTCGCCGCGACCGTCGTCCTGGGCGACAGCGCCGTGCAGCTGCAGGCCTTCGCCGCACCGCGCAAGGAAGGCATCTGGGGCGAGGTCCGCGAGGAGATCGCCGCGGGCATCACCCAGCAGGGCGGCATCATCGACGAGGTCGAGGGTCCGCTGGGCTGGGAGCTGCGCGCACAGGTCCCCGTACCGCTGCCGGACGGGCAGACCGGCGCGCAGCTGGTCCGCTTCGTCGGCGTCGACGGTCCGCGCTGGTTCCTGCGCGGTGTCATCTCCGGCCAGGGCGCGGTGCGTCCCCAGTCGGCGGGTGTCCTCGAGCAGATCTTCCGCGACACCGTCGTGGTCCGCGGTGACGGGCCGATGGCTCCCCGCGACCCGATCGTCCTGAAGCTGCCGAACGACGCCCAGATGGTGCCGGACGGCGTGCAGACGGAGGACCAGGAAGGCTCCCGCTTCGGCGGCGGCATGGGCCAGCTGGAGCGCGGCCCGGAGATCACCGAGGTCCGCTGACCCCGGTGACGTCCCCTGAGGGGGAACACGCACGTTTTCGGGCCGGTGGGCCCCACCTCTTCGGGTGGGGCCCACCGGCTTTCGCGCGACCCCGGGCGGCTCCGGGGCCGTGGCGCGACCCCGTGCCACCCCTGGGCGGCCCCAGCCGGCCCCAGCCATTCCCGGGCGGCCGCGTCAGGGATCCGTCAGAGATCCGCGTCCGGCCGCCCCACGGTGCATGGGGGGCGCCGGCGTCCCCGAGAATGGGCGCAGGGGACGCGGCAGGCCAATGATCACGGCGGACAGAGTGGAACACGATCACCACCGTGATCGGATGATGCGACAGAAGGCAGGACCTCAATGACCCGGGTGCTCGTGGTGGAAGACGAGCCGCAGATCGTCCGAGCCCTCGTGATCAACCTGAAGGCGCGCAAGTACGAGGTCGACGCGGCCTCCGACGGAGCGAGCGCCCTGGAGCTCGCGGCCGCCCGCCACCCCGACGTGGTCCTCCTCGACCTCGGTCTGCCCGACATGGAGGGCATCGAGGTGATCAAGGGGCTGCGCGGCTGGAGCCGGGTGCCGATCCTGGTCCTCTCCGCCCGCCACACCTCCGACGAGAAGGTCGAGGCACTGGACGCGGGCGCCGACGACTACGTCACCAAGCCCTTCGGCATGGACGAGCTGCTGGCCCGGCTGCGCGCCGCCGTCCGCCGGGCCGAGCCGCCCGCCGGCTCCGGCGAGGACGAGGTGGTCGTCCGGACCGACGCCTTCACGGTGGACCTGGCCGCGAAGAAGGCCGTGCGGGAGGGGCGCGACATACGGCTCACGCCCACCGAGTGGCACCTGCTGGAGGTCCTGGTCCGCAACGGCGGCAAGCTGGTCAGCCAGAGGCAGCTGCTCCAGGAGGTCTGGGGTCCCTCGTACGGCACGGAGACGAACTACCTGCGGGTCTACATGGCGCAACTGCGGCGCAAACTGGAGACCGACCCCTCGCACCCGCGGCACTTCATCACCGAACCGGGCATGGGATACCGCTTCGAGAGGTAGTGGGCACGCCGGTACGCTTCCTGTTATGAGTGCTGAACCGCGTCCCGACAAGCCCGCGAAGCCGGCCAGGCCGGTGGGCCGGTTCCGCCGGATGATTGAGCGGCTGTCCACCTCCCAGGAGGAGCTGCATTCGGCGGAGCTGCAGGAGGACGCAGAAGCCGCGGGGTGCACGCGGATCTGCGACTGCCACGACCGCCAGATAGTCAAGGTGACCGGCACCCTGCGTACCGTCACCCTGAGGCCGCGTGCGGGCGTCCCCGCCCTGGAGGCGGAGCTGTTCGACGGCTCGGCCGCGCTGGACGTGGTGTGGCTCGGGCGTCGCTCGATCGTGGGAATCGAGCCCGGCCGGCGCATGATCGCCTCCGGACGCATCTCCATGACCCACGGCCGTCGGGTGCTCTTCAACCCGAAGTACGAACTCCGCCCGCTCGGACAGGAGCAGTAACCGGTGACGCCACTCGACCAACCGACCCCCGCGGAATCGGCCGCCGCATCAGCCTCCGCCTCTGGGGCCTCCGCCTCGGGCGCATCCGCCTCCGGTGCGTCCGCCCCCGGCGCGTCCGCCGCTCCCGCGGACGACCGGCACGCGGTCACGCAGGCGGCACTCTTCGATGCCTTCGGCGGCATCCGCGGCACCGTGGAGACGATGCTCCCCGGGCTGCTGTTCGTCATGATCTACACGATCAACCGGGACGTGAAGCTCTCCGCGATCGCGGCGGGCGCGGTAGCGGTCCTGCTGGTGATCGTGCGGCTGCTGCGCAGGGACACGGTGAAGCACGCCTTCAGCGGGGTCTTCGGCGTGGGCATGGGCGTCGCCTTCGCCCTCTTCACGGGCAGCGCGAAGGGCTTCTACCTGCCGGGCATGATCTACGGCGCCGGGCTGGGCGTGGCCTTCACGGTCTCGGCCCTGGTGGGCTTCCCGCTGCTGGGCGTGATCCTCGGGCCGGTGTTCAAGGAGAACCTGTCCTGGCGCACCCGAAACCCCGGCCGCAAGAAGGCGTACACCAAGGCGAGCCTGGCCTGGGGGATCATCTTCCTGGCCAAGTACGCGATCCTCTTCCCGCTGTACTGGTGGGGCGACGCCACGCAGCTGGGCTGGGTGCTGATCGCGCTGAAGCTCCCGCCGATGGTGCTGGCGGTGTACTTCACCTGGGTCTTCCTGGCGAAGGCGCCGCCGCCGATCGACGTGATCGCGGAATGGGAGGCCAAGGAGGCCGCCGAGGCCGCCGCGAAGGAACACCGGGCCTGACCCCGGCCCCTGCCACGGGCGGCCGGGCAGCACGAAGGGGCCGGGGCGACCACGGGTCCCCCCGGCCCCTTCCGGCTGCCGCCCTACTCCCGCTGCTGCGCTACCGCGGGCCTGCTCCCACTGCTGCGCTGCCGCTGGCCTGCTCGGGTCGGCTGCCGCTGCTGCGCTGCCGCCGGTCTGCTCGGGCCTGCTGCCGCCGCCCTGCTCCCGCTGGCTCGCTGGCGCCGGACCTGCTCGGGCCCGCTGCCGCTGCTGCGCTGCCCGCGCTGCCGCGGGCCCGCTGCCGCTGGTGTGCTGCCCGCGCTGCCGCGGGCCCGCTGCCGCTGGTGTGCTGCCGCTGACGTGGCTCCCGCCGGTGCCCTCCCGATGACGCGGCTGCCGCCGGCGGGCCGCCGGGACCCGCGCCGCCGGGCCGAGCGGGTGCTGCGCACGTCGCCGCTGACCACCGGCGGGCCGTCGAGCATGCCCGCAGGGCTACCGGCGGGCCGCCGGGACCCGCGCCGCGGGGCGGAGCGGGTGCTCCGCACGCCGCCGCAGACCACCGGCGGGCGTCGAGCATGCCCGCAGGGCTACCGGCGGGCCGCCGGGACCCGCGCCGCCGGGCCGAGCGGGTGCTGCGCACGTCACCGCAGACCACCGGCGGGCCGCCGAGCATGCCCGCAGGGCCACCGGGCATGCCCGCAGGGCTACCGGCGGGCCTGGAGGAGGTCCTCCAGTTGTTCCTCGCGGGCCTGCGCCGCCACGAAGAGGAGTTCGTCGCCCGGCTCGAGGGTCTCCTCCCCGTGCGGGGTGAGGACCCGGTTGCCGCGGATGATCGTGACCAGCGAGGTGTCCTCGGGCCAGGTGATCTCGCTGATTTGGGTGCCCGCGACCGAGGAGTCGGCCGGCAGGGTCAGTTCGACGAGGTTGGCGTCGCCGTGGCTGAAGCGCAGCAGCCGCACCAGGTCGCCGACGCTGACGGCCTCCTCGACCAGGGCCGACATCAGACGCGGCGTGGACACCGCGACGTCGACGCCCCAGGACTCGTTGAAGAGCCACTCGTTCTTCGGGTTGTTGACGCGGGCCACCACGCGCGGGACCCCGTACTCGGTCTTGGCGAGCAGCGAGACGACGAGGTTGACCTTGTCGTCGCCGGTCGCCGCGATGACGACGTTGCAGCGCTGCAGCGCCGCCTCGTCCAGCGAGGTGATCTCGCAGGCGTCGGCCAGCAGCCACTCCGCCTGCGGCACCCGTTCCACCGAGATGGCGGTCGGCGCCTTGTCGACCAGAAGCACCTCGTGGCCGTTCTCCAGCAGCTCGCCCGCGATGGAGCGGCCCACCGCGCCTGCCCCGGCGATCGCGACCCTCATGCGTGTGCCTCCTCAGGCCCCTCGGCGAAGGCCGCCTCGACCTTGTCGATCTCGTCGGTGCGCATCATCACGTGGACGAGGTCGCCCTCCTGGAGGACGGTCGCCGACGTCGGCAGCATCGCTTCACCCAGGCGGGTGAGGAAGGCGACGCGCACCCCGGTCTCCTCCTGGAGCTTGCTGATCTTGTGCCCGATCCAGGCGTGGGAGGTGTGCACCTCGGCGAGCTGCACGCCGCCGCTCGGGTCGCGCCACAGCGGCTCGGCGCCCGAAGGCAGCAGCCGGCGCAGCATCTGGTCGGCGGTCCACCGCACGGTGGCCACGGTGGGGATGCCGAGGCGCTGGTAGACCTCGGCGCGCTTGGGGTCGTAGATACGGGCGGCGACGTTCTCGACGCCGAACATCTCCCGGGCCACGCGGGCCGCGATGATGTTGGAATTGTCACCACTGCTGACGGCGGCGAAAGCGCCCGCCTCCTCGATTCCGGCCTCCCTCAGGGTGTCCTGATCGAAGCCGACCCCGGTGACGCGGCGGCCGCCGAATCCGGCCCCCAGTCGACGGAATGCGGTGGGGTCCTGGTCGACGACTGCGACCGTATGCCCCTGCTGTTCCAGGGTCTGCGCGAGGGCGGAACCCACTCTTCCGCAACCCATGATGACGATGTGCACGGCCGTCCTTCCGGCTGTCAGCGCTCGCTGGTTTCCAGCCTCATTGCATGCTCTGGTTTAACAGGGTCTCAGACCATGGCCCAAGCTACACACGGGCGGTCACGAGTGTGACCTCTTGCGCTGCACCGGGTGCGCACCGCGGGTGTACACGGGGAGGAATTGCAACGGGATTGCGGTGGGAAGGGGTGGGGAGTTCGTCAGTCCGATTTCGAACGCTTACGATCCTCTGCGTGTCCAAACTGACCGACGTGCCCAAACGGATCCTGATCGGCCGGGCGCTACGCAGCGACCGCCTCGGGGAAACACTCCTTCCCAAGCGGATCGCCCTCCCCGTCTTCGCGTCCGACCCGCTCTCCTCCGTGGCATATGCCCCGGGCGAGGTCCTCCTGGTCCTCTCGATCGCGGGCGTGTCGGCGTACCAGTTCAGCCCGTGGATCGCGCTCGCGGTAGTCGTGCTGATGTTCACGGTGGTGGCGTCCTACCGGCAGAACGTCCACGCCTACCCGAGCGGCGGCGGTGACTACGAGGTCGCCAACACCAATCTCGGTCCCAAGGCCGGCCTGACGGTGGCGAGCGCCCTGCTCGTCGACTACGTCCTGACCGTCGCCGTTTCCATCTCCTCCGGAGTCGAGAATCTCGGCTCCGCCGTCGATTTCGTCATCGAGCACAAGGTGCTCTCGGCGATGATCATGATTCTTCTGCTCACGCTGATGAATCTGCGCGGCGTGAAGGAGTCCGGAAGTCTCTTCGCCATCCCGACGTACGTCTTCGTCGGTGCCGTCTTCGTCATGATCGCCTGGGGTGCCTGGCGGGGCATCGTCGTCGGCGACACCATGAAGGCCCCCACCGCGGACCTGGAGATCAAGGCCGAGCACCAGGGCCTGGCCGGTTTCGCGCTGGTCTTCCTGCTGCTGCGGGCCTTCTCCTCCGGCTGCGCCGCCCTCACGGGCGTCGAGGCCATCAGCAACGGCGTCCCCGCCTTCCGCAAGCCCAAGAGCAAGAACGCGGCCACCACCCTGCTGCTCATGGGCGGCCTGGCCGTCACCATGTTCTGCGGGATCATCGGCCTGGCCATGGCCACGAACGTGCGGATGGCCGAGAAGCCGGCCCAGGACCTGCTGCTGGGCGGTGTCCCCGTCGGCGAGGGATACATCCAGAACCCGGTGATTTCCCAGGTGGCCGAGGCCGTCTTCGGCAAGGGCAGCCTCCTGTTCATCGTGCTCGCCGCCGCCACCGCGCTGGTCCTGTTCCTGGCCGCCAACACCGCCTACAACGGCTTCCCGCTCCTCGGCTCGATCCTCGCCCAGGACCGCTACCTGCCGCGCCAGCTGCACACCCGCGGGGACCGGCTCGCGTTCTCCAACGGCATCGTGCTCCTGGCGGGCGCCGCGATGCTGCTCGTGTGGCTCTACGACGCCGACTCGACCAAGCTGATCCAGCTCTACATCGTCGGCGTCTTCGTCTCCTTCACGCTGAGCCAGATCGGCATGGTCCGGCACTGGAACCGCCACCTGAAGTCCGAGCGCGACGCGGCTGCCCGCCGCCGGATGCACCGCTCGCGGGCCATCAACACCTTCGGCGCCTTCTTCACCGGCATGGTGCTGGTCGTCGTCCTCGCCACCAAGTTCACCCACGGCGCCTGGGTCGCCCTGCTCGGCATGGTGATCTTCTACGCCACGATGAGCGCGATCCGCAAGCACTACGACCGGGTCTCCGCCGAGATCGCCGCCGCCGAGGGGCCGAGCGACGACAGCGTGCGGCCCTCCCGGGTCCACTCGATCGTCCTGGTCTCCAAGGTCCACAAGCCCACGCTGCGCGCCCTGGCCTTCGCCAAGCTGACCCGCTCGGACACCCTGGAGGCGCTCAGCATCAGCGTCGACCCGGTCGAGACCAAGGCGCTGCGCCAGGAGTGGGAGCGGCGCGGGATCAACGTCCCGCTCAAGATCCTCGACTCGCCGTACCGGGAGATCACCCGCCCGGTGGTGGAGTACGTCAAGGGCCTGCGCAGCGAGAACCCGCGCGACGCCGTCAGCGTGTACATCCCGGAGTACGTCGTCGGGCGCTGGTACGAGCACCTGCTGCACAACCAGAGCGCGCTGCGGCTCAAGGGCCGCCTCCTCTTCACGCCCGGTGTGATGGTCACCTCGGTGCCCTACCAGCTCGAGTCCTCCGAACTCGCCAAGAAGCGGGCCAAGAAGCGCCAGGAGTGGAACGCTCCCGGCGCGGTGCGCCGCGGCCCGGTGGACACCCCGCGGCCGCCCCGGGAGCCGTCCTCGAAGGACTGAGCCGGGTGGTGAACGGCCGGACGAGATCCACGTAAACTGGTGGGTCGGTCGTCCGGCCGTTCCTTTTTGATCCCCTTCCTTGGAGTCTCCCCACCATGACCGAGCAGAACGAGAAGCAGTCACTGGTCGGGGAGGAGTACGAGGTCGAGGTCGGACCCGTCGCGCACGGAGGGCACTGCATCGCCCGCACCGAGGACGGCCGCGTCCTGTTCGTCCGCCACACGCTGCCCGGCGAGAAGGTCATCGCGAAGGTGACGGAGGGCGAGGAGGACTCCCGCTTCCTGCGCGCCGACGCGATCACGGTCCTGGAAGCCTCCAAGGACCGCGTGCCCGCCCCCTGTCCGTACGCCGGCCCCGGCAAGTGCGGCGGCTGCGACTGGCAGCACGCCAAGCCGGGCGCCCAGCGCCGGCTCAAGGGCGAGGTCGTCGCCGAGCAGCTGAAGCGGCTCGCCGGCCTCACCCCGGAGGAGGCCGGCTGGGACGGCACGGTCATGCCCGCCGAGGGCGACAAGCTGCCGGCGGGCCAGGTCCCCCAGTGGCGCACCCGGGTCCAGTTCGCCATCGACGAGGACGGCAACGCGGGCCTGCGCAAGCACCGCTCGCACGACATCGAACTGATCGACCACTGCATGATCGCGGCTCCGGGCGTCTCCGAGCTGGGCATCGAGAAGCAGGACTGGCCCCAGATGGCCACGGTCGAGGCCATCGCGGCGACCGGCTCCCAGGACCGTCAGGTCGTCCTCACCCCGCGCCCCGGCGGCCGCCTCCCCCTGGTGGAACTCGACAAGCCGGTCTCCGTCCTGCGCGTCGAGGAGAAGGACGGCGGCGTCCACCGCGTCCACGGCCGCCCCTTCGTCCGCGAGCGCGCCGACGGCCGCACCTACCGCGTCGGCATGGGCGGCTTCTGGCAGGTCCACCCCCAGGCCGCCGACACCCTGATCAAGGCCGTCATGCAGGGCCTGATGCCGCGCAAGGGCGAGATGGCCCTCGACCTCTACTGCGGCGTCGGCATCTTCGCGGGCGCCCTCGCGGAACGCCTCGGAGACACGGGCGCGGTCCTCGGCATCGAGTCCACGAAGCGCGCGGTCGAGGACGCCCGGCACAACCTGGCCGACTTCCCCCGGGTCCGCGTCGAACAGGGCAAGGTCGAGCAGATCCTCCCGAAGACCGGCATCACGGAGTGCGACCTGGTCGTCCTGGACCCCCCGCGCGCCGGCGCCGGCAAGCAGACGGTCCGCCACGTCGCGGGCCTCTCCGCCCGCCGCATCGCCTACGTGGCCTGCGACCCGGCAGCCCTGGCCCGCGACCTCGCCTACTTCGCCGAAGCCGGCTACAAGCCCCGCACCCTCCGCGTCTTCGACCTCTTCCCGATGACGCACCACGTGGAGTGCGTGGCGATCCTTGAGCCTACCGAAAAGGGCCGCTGACCTGCGCTTTAACAGTAGCGCCAGTGTGTGTCGACGTGTTTCGCGATATCCAACAGGTCGAGCTCGTCTAGCCCGCCTCACCTGAAGATTTGCTGGAGTGACCGATGGGAGCGGCTGCGCGATGCCCGGTCGTCGGGACTTTGACGCTCGACTCCCTTCGGCGAGGCTGGCTGGATCAGTGCATTGTGATGCCGGAAACGGCCTTGTCGGGGAGTCGTTGACGGCGCCTTCTTTGCGAGCGCTCCGCTGTGGTGGAGCGCCTTCCCTCTACTGCTTCTCGACAGGGCGAAGGCGCCTGCGCGGTTGTGAAGGTTCGGGCCAAGATCGTCCGGCCTTGCCGCGTCGTTGCTATGTGGGGTCGGAGGGTGATCGGGCACTGGAGGTCCGATCTGGGGTGGCGGCAGCATCGTGGCCGTGGAGTCGATAGATCATTTCATCCGGACAACGGTGCAGGCGGGCCTGACGCCACGCGACGTCGTAGGACAGAGGCGTGGTGCTGCGCCGTTGGATGAGCAGGGCTCGGAGGCTGGTCAGGGGAGCGAGAAGTACCCGCCACAGGACGAGTCTCATGGATGCGCCCGTCGTGGTGCGCCGTCGCCCCCAGGTGCTTCCGGCGGGGCGTTACCACTGGATAGGGTGCCGTCATTCAGGACTTTGAGAGAGTCGGACAGCACAAGCATGGCCTGTTGCCGTTTCTCAACGTCCTTGAACCCCTGACCGACCTGCTCCCACTGCTGCAAGAGCGGGAACCACCACCGGTCGCAGGAGTAGATCAGGCGGGCGAGGCGCTGGAGTTCGGCAACGTGCTCGTCGCCCAGCGCACCGGGGGTGTGCTGCTCAAGTTGGTCAAGGACGACGAGGTCGGGGCGATCGTAGAGGTTCTGCTTCAAGAAGCGCAGGCGGCGGATGCGTTGTTCGTCCACCGCCCGCTGTGCCAGTAACTCCTGTCCTGCGGTGGACAGACCGAGAGCCGCTCGGGCGGTCAGCAGGTAGTAGTTCGGGGCACGGTGAGGCAGGCGGCCGAGGGCAGCGTTGACGGCGTCTTGTGCGGCTGGCACATCCGACGCTCCCAGAGATGCCGATATCTCGGCAGCCGCGGCATGCACGCTGGCGCGTACTGTCTCCTCCACATTGGGAGGCAGACGCCGCTGTGGTCGCCAGGTGATCGTGTACACGACTTCGAAGGTGATGCCATCGGTTGCGCTGGGCAGGCGGCGCGGCTGGACGGACGTGCTCGTGCAGACTGCGCGGTGCCATGGCCACCTCATGCGACGCTTCCTTCGAGCGGGAAGACAGTGTGCAGACGGCTATCGACGAGGTGGTTGTAGAAGTCGTCAGCCACGCTGACGCCCTCAGCGGTGGAGATGTCACGCAGTTCGTTCATGAGCTGCATCCCGGCCTCGAACATGTTGTGGCCGCGCAGCGCCGGCAGGAGTTGGTCGCGCAACTGTTTGTAGGAGTTGGGGTGTCCGGCACAAAACCGGATCCAGTCCGTTAGACGCGAGATGACCAGGGCAGCGGTGGCCGAGGAGGACAGCAGGTCGTGGATTGCTCGCGGTACGTCGATGTCCGTGGGAGGGGAGCACACGAGCCACGGCGTGTCGTCGCGGCGGGCGGTCATCAGTGCGAGGAACGCCAGTGCGCCGCTGCGTGCGGAGACCTTGCCCTGTTGCCAGCTGTGGACCTCACCGGCCAGTCGCTGGGCCACGGTGGGGTTATGGACCAGGGCATCGAAGGCACCCAAGACTTGGCTGACTATGGTGTCGTCGGTGTGCTTGTGCGCGACGCGGCGCAGGCGCACCATTGCCCGCTTAGCAAGCGAGGTGGCGGCGGAGGAGTCCTCCAGGATGCGCCGGCACAGTGCAATTACCGCGGGCGCGTAACTCTTCTGCTCCGCCCACCCGTAGAGTGCCTCCCACGCCAGACGTCCGACGTGTTCGTTGCGCACGGCGCGTTCCATGACCGCACCGAGCACCTTTGGTTGACTGCTGCCGACGAGTTCGCCCAGTGTCGTGAGGTAGTCCACCGTTCCGTGCCGCACGGTGAGTTCGGCCAACGCGGCCACTGCGTGGTCTTCCGGATCGGCATTCTGGACTGTCGCGACGAGCCAGTTCAGCAAGGGCCTGCGCATTACGTCATAGTTGTCCCAGACGTACTCCAGCACCGCGCGTCCGTAGGCGGGCCGGTCGAAAACCACCGCGTCCTGAGTGTCGACTCGACCCCCGACATCCTGGATACGCCGGCGCATTCCCCGTCCGGCCAGCACACTGAGGGTCGGTGAGAATACTGGTGCTGTGCCGGGAGCGTCGGGGATGCCGCCGACGGCTTCCAGCAGAGCGGCTGCACTGCGCGCGACAACGGGCATGGGGGCGGACTGCTGCACGGCCAGGGCCAGCAGCAGACAGCGGTCCTCCACAGTGAGTGAGGGGTTGTCGTGGTGATGCAGGCTGTTCATCTCGCCGAACCGGCTGTCGAGTTCACTGCGCCAGTCGGTCAGCGCCGCGATGATGCGTTCTTCAAGGGTGCTCTGAGTTTCGCCCTCACTGTCGGTCTGCACGAGTGACTGCTGCGAGCTGGCGTGAGTGTGTTCCTTCCAGGCCATCGCGACGGTGTGCGCGGCTCGCACGGCGGCCACCGCCGTCAGTCCGCGCAAGGAAGCGGTGGCCTTGGGGAGGGAGCGCAGCGATGTGACAAGCTGGCCGTAGCCGTGGGCGTCCAGATGCGCCTCGACCACGTCCTGGGCATCGGGTGCTTCGCGCAGACGAACCACTTGGATGCCGTCACGATCGCTGAGGCGGTGATCCTTCCACAGGTCCTGTGCCACGGTCAGCGCCATGTAGGAGCGGCAGCCGCGGAGGTGGGTGGCGTGTTCCGACAGCGCGTTGAGGAAGTCGGCCGATACCTGATCGTTCTCCGGGTGCTTGAGGTCAAGCTGGTAGGCGTGGTCCTTCTCCAGCGGCAGGCGGCCCTTGCTGGGGGTCTTCCAGTCTGCGTCCAGCTTTACCACCGTCGTGTTGTGAGCGGTGTGCTCGGCCAGCAGCCGCAGAGCGAGGGTTGTGGAGCCACACGAGCGGGGCGCCACAATGATGATCACGGGTTGGTGAGGGCGACTGGTAGCGGGATTGATGATCTGCTCCCAGACCGTTTCCCAGTGCGTGCTGCGAATGAACGGCTGATCGAGCACCCGCTCCCGGCTTTGTACGACGCCCTCCAGCAAGTCACGCTTTCGGGTCTCTAGGATCAGCTGTTCGATGACGTTGGCGACGACGTCGGCTCCCCCGTACACGTTTGTCGCTGCACCGTCGGTTTCGTACACGCGCGGCGTGGGCGGGACAGCATCCGGCGTTTGGGCAGTAGAGGAAGGGGATGGGTCGTCGGGGTTCACGTCCGGCCCATCGGAAGCGTCCGTGGCGGGACGCCATCGCTGCAGCCAGCTGCCGGAGCCGCTGGATTGGTTCTCGTCGGCCCCGCTGGCCGAGGGAATGGTGTCGGAGCGCGTGGGGTCGAACGGTACGTCAGACATGCGGAAACTCCAGGGTGACTGTGGGAAGAAGGGCAGGAGTGGGTGGACACCTCACCGCTGGCGACGGTCGATCCGCAGGTTTTCGATGCGGTTGGCGATCGTGGGGTCGCTGACCTGACCGTGGAACTGGATCGTGCCGCCGCTGCTGGCAACCGGTTTCGCTGACGCATCGCTCGGCTGCGCGATAGAGGAGGGAGCAGAAGTCGGCGATGCGGCATCGCTGAGGTAGGGGCGTACGGCCGGGCCGGTCAGGCCCGGCACGTGAATCCGGCAGGGTTGCTCGAAGCCGGGCTTGTCGCTGACACGGGCAACCACATCGAGGAAGTGGTGCGGACCCAGATTCGGCGTGCGTCCCTCGGCGACGGTGCGCTGGTAGACGACCTCGGAGACCGCGGCTGCGAGGAAGGCCCCGCTGTCCTTCGCGGCGGACAATGCTTGGCGCGTTGCCTGGCTGTCGAGCAGCCGGACGGTATCGTTGGTCGCTTTACCGCGGTGTTCGGGAAGGGGCAGGGGGCCGACATGCACGCTGGCTCGCAGCCGCAGTAGGGGGCTGCTGGCCAGCCTCTGCCGCTCGTAACGCACCAGAGCCGCATTGAGCCGGCCCAGCAGTGGGTCCACGAGCCGTGCCAGCACCGAGGGCGGGAACAGTAGGATCGCCCCGTCGCCGCTGTCCTTATAGCCGCCGGGAAGTTCGTGCGGGTCGGGCAGCTGACATTCGGCGAGTACAGTGGCCACGATGTCGTCCACGTCGCACCGGGCGGCGGCCATCTTCGCCTCGGGGATCTGGCTGTACTTCTCCATGTCGATTGCCACGAGGGCGAGTTCGGCGGGCACGTCCAAGGGTTCTACGTGCAGCGGCGCGTCCATTTGTGCACCGTCCTTTCAGCACAGGCGGTCAGGGGAGTGCCCATGCTGATCGGTGGGGACGGCTGCCGCTGCCCAGTAGTGGGCACACCTGAAGTGCGGCCTGTCACGCCTGCGTACGCGCGTGCGACTGAATCGAATGGATGTCGCGAACGAGGAGCCCGCCACCGGAGGTGGTGCGGACCCAGTCCTGCTCGCGCCAGGGCTTGAGGGCGTTGACCACCGCGTTGCGGGAGGCCCCAATCATCTGAGACAGCTCTGTCTGGGTCAGTCGCACGGCGAGATCCGAGGCGGAAGTGGATGCGGCGTCGACCAGCCGGGACAGGGCTGATGCCAGACGCACCGGCACAGACGCGGTGGCTAGTTCGAGCCGGACGGCCTCCGACTCCCTGACCCGGGCGATGGCATGGCGCAGCAGAGGGGCGAGCAGATCATGCTCCTCAACGAAGGTGAGGAAGGCGGCAGCTGGGATGATGTGGATGTGGCAGGTCTCGGCGGCGATGACCGTGGCGGTGCGGGGCTGGGAGTCCAAGACAGCCAGCTCTCCGAGTAACTCGCCGGCGCCTCGTATGGCAAGAAGCGTCCTTTCTCCGCAGTCTCCGGCGAGGGTGATCAACGTTGACCCGGATTCCAGCACGATCACGTGCGTTGCTGGATCTCCCTGGCGGAGTAGCACACTCCGAGCGGGCCTGACGCGCTGCGGTGCGAGCACCTTCAGGCGTGCCCATAACTTGTTGCCGATCACCGTGGCATGCGACTGATACACACGTCTCCCTGCTGTGCGGCTCCAACACACTTAGGTGATCGTCTCAACTAACCAGAATGTTGCTCAATAGACACATTCCAGCCATCAAGAGAGCTGCTAGGGCAAAATCGACGGCTACACGGGCAGCTCGCAGCTTCCTGTCCGCCAGCCAGGCGAGCACCTGTAGCCGACGGGTCTCGACATGCCGTTCAAGTTCCCCACGTGCGGCCGTACTCATACCGACCACCTGGGGGTGTACGGCCGACTCGCCCATCAATTCGGCATGAAGTCCCGCCATCGGGATCACGGGTCGCAGCGCGAGCAGCGCAGCCCCTATCGCAGCCATCAGCAACAGGCACATCAGGACTAGGGAGCACACTCCGATCACGGGCATGCCGTGTGCACTCGACAGTACGGCGACTCCTCCAGCCAGCAGACCACAGGCTATTCCGCACAAGGCTGTTGCTTTCGTGTCCGCCCGCTGCACCTCGACGAAGGCGCGTTCAGCGTGCCCTTGCAGCCGCTCCATCACCATCGGAATTTCGCCTGGCTCGTTCATACCGCCCCCACCCTCCGTGGCCGTCGTGTCCTTGTCATGGCAGTTGCCAGCCTGCTCGCAGCCGCCTAGCTGCGATGCCTACCGCAGGGCACGAGGAGCGGTATGTCCCTCACTCCGGATCCTTCTGTAGGGGTGTCACGGAGCGGGGATCGGTGCCTACGAGGCAGAGAGCTGGGCCTTGCCACGTTCCGTCCGTGTCGTGTGGCAGCGGCTCGTCGACCGCTCGCCGAGCCGCGCATGGTGTGCTCCTCCACCACGCGGCCTGATGGCGTGTACGAGGGCGAGGGAGGGCCTACATGCCTGGTGACTCTCCAGGTAGCTGCCGGCTCTGGCGGTGGGGCCGCAGGGCCGGTGACTGCTGGCCCCGTTGGAGTCCGGCCCCCAGGACCCGCTTCTGGACGGCAGGCCAGGCGAGGCACTGAGAAATGACGGGGAGCTGGCCTACCTGGACGGAGGGTTCCTCATAAGCCCGCCCGCCTGAATGGCGAGAAGAGGCCCATCTGTCAGAGGGACAGGCAAGAATGCGGCCATGGTGGCGATCACCAGCCGTTACTAGGGCGGTGATGGTGCTCTCGTCCAGGCCGTAGGCGGCGAAGGCTTCGTCGTCGGTCCACTCGGCTCCGGTGCGAGTTTGCCTGAAGGTCTTCATGCTCGAAGCGGACGCGGGCGTGGCGGCGGCCGAATCCTTGTTCCAGCGGTGGGAGGCTGCTAACACGTCGTCAGGTCACGAGGCGCTCCTCGGTCAGCGAGGGCGCGGACCTTGGTCCCGATCACGTCCTCCTCGGCGAGGACGGGCCGTAAGGGCTCTGGGCGACCCGTCGCCAGAAGATCTCCTTGAGGATGTCGACCTCGCAGTCGTGCCTGGTGGCCGGGTCGGTCACGGTAAAGGGGCGGACAGCGGGGCGGTCTCCAGCGTGTGCACCTTCCAGCCGCGGGCTTCCAGGCCGACGCGCAGCGTAGCCGCGGTGTCGGCCATGGGCGCCGGGTTTTTGGTGGCGACGTCGAGGCCCTGGCTGGGGCGGTTCACGAGGCGGTGCGCCTGGATGGCAAGCCGCCGATGAGGACGAGGGGGCATGGGGAGGCCGAGGGCGATCACACCCGCAGGAGCCGTGTGTGCAGCTCCGGCATGTCCGTCACGCGGCTGCCTGCGCGCGGGAGGCGAGCTGGGGGAAGACGTCTTCCCATACCGTGCGCACAGTGCGGCCGACGAGGGTGCGGAGCACCGGCCACAGATGGAGGAGCAGGTCCCGGTCAGGTAGCGGGGCAGGTCCTCGCGTAACCCCTGGTGCAGGACGGTGCGGTACAGGCCCATCCGCTGGTGCGGCTTGCCCAGGTCGTACGAGGTCATCCCGGACCAGGCCATGTGCAGCGGCAGCTCGACGACCCCCGGGTCGGGCCGTGCAACCGTGCCGGCGAGCGGGCCGTGAGGGGACTCAATCGGCGTGCCCAGGTGCGTGAAGAGGTCCGAGGCGGGTGTGGGTGGACGCCTCGTCCGTGGGGCGAGGGTGGTCAGGGAGGGGAAGAGGCCGTCCAGTGCGCGGGCGCGGTGGTGGGCGCAGTCAAAGGCGTTGGCGAGGTCCAGCGTGCCGACACTAGGTTCCAACCGGAGAGCGGGCCGTGCAGGATGCCCCGGCAACGTGCCTCCCGCCGCAGCCGGCCGTAGTGCGAAGGCACCAGCTGGCACCTGCTGACCCGTGACGCTCGTTCGACGCTCCGGCCTGGAAGCAGCGCACTCGCAGAGCCGGTAAACAGCCTCTGGCCAGTTTTCCTGGATAAGCCCCCGTTGAAGTGAAAACGATGACCCGCCACGTGGAGTGCGTCGCGATGCTTGAGCCTTGGAAAGGGTTTCTGACCTGCAGGTCAGGGCAGCGTGCGTGATGTGCGCTGTGTGCGTTACGGGCGATGTACTGACGCTCGTGACGCACGTTTGACGCACCGTGCGGAAAGGGCGCAGTGGTGGAGTGGTGAGACGACGCCGTGGTTCCCAGACTGATCACGCCGGGCACCCGGTCAGCGCCACCTTGCGGACGGACCAGGCAGCGTAGGCCCGTGGCGAAGCGCGGCGGGTACCCGGTGCCGGGACCTGACCCAGTAGGCCGCGGTGGGTATCGGGTGCCTCGCCCGAATGCGGCCCTCTGTGCGGGGCGGAGGGGGCTCGGGGTATGGGTAGCGGGCGGAAGACCGAACCCCCCTCGCGGCGGAAGGCAGCAACCGATGAGCGCACCGTTTCACCCGCACGCGGCCTCCCCCACGCGCTCTGAGCGGCGCAGGTCGATGGTGGCGTGTGGCCTGATCGGGGTCGGAGTCATGGCTGCGGTCGATGAGATCGTCTTCCACCAGATTCTGGGCTGGCACCACTTCTACGACCGTTCGACCGCAGGCGTGGGGCTGCTCTCCGATGGCCTGCTGCACACCGCCGAGCTGCTTGCTCTGGTCGCCGGCTTCTTTCTCCACGCCGATCTGCGCCGCCGCCGCGCCTTGGCCGCGGCCCACGGCTGGGCCGGGTTCTTCCTGGGGCTGGGGGTCTTCCAGCTGTTCCCCGGGATCGTCGACCACAAGTTGCTGCGTCTGCATCAGATCCGTTATGGGGTGGACGTCACTCCGTACGACTGGGCATGGAACACCGCGGCGCTGGTCTTGCTTCTGATCGGCACGGTGACGGCCCTCCGCGCAGGGCGTGGGAGCAGGCCGGGATCGGCGTCGTGAACCTCGGGCACGTCCATCCCGGCCACATCGGGGGCGCCGGCCCTATCGGGCTGGTCGCGGCCCTGGCGGCCGTGCTGGGGGCCACCGTCTATCTGTTGGCGGCACACCATTTGCGGCGCCGCGGTGACCTCTGGCCCGGGTGGCGAGACGCATCGTTCTGCACCGGCAGCTCCGGTGTGGTCGCGGCGGCGGTGGCGCCGCTGCCGGGCGGCCCGCTCACCACCCACATGATGCAGCACCTGATCGTCGGGATGGCGGCGCCCCTCCTGTTCGTCCTGGCCCGCCCCCTCACGCTCGCGCTGCGGGTCACGGCCCCGGGGACGGCCCGCCGGGGCCTGCTGGCCCTGGCCCGCTCCCGACCGGTGGGCTGGCTGGCCTTCCCCCCGGTGGCAGCCCTCCTCGACCTCGGCGGCCTCTGGCTGCTGTACCGCACGCAGCTGTTCGCCACCGTGCAGCACGATCCGTGGCTGCACGCCCTCGTGTACGCGCACGTCCTGGCGGCCGGTCTGCTGTGCACCTTCGCGCTCTGTCAGCTCGACCCCGTGCGCCACCACTGGGGCCTCGG
The DNA here is from genome assembly GCF_040651925.1 of Streptomyces sp. NPDC048349. Classification (NCBI taxonomy): domain Bacteria; kingdom Bacillati; phylum Actinomycetota; class Actinomycetes; order Kitasatosporales; family Streptomycetaceae; genus Streptomyces; species Streptomyces sp. NPDC048349. Next base: position 29,944 of record NZ_JBEZLA010000025.1, read on the forward strand.
GGTCCGCGAGGCGACCTTGCTGACTGCCGGAGCGGCGCACGCCGTGCTGGCCAAGGCCGTGTACGCGGCGCCACCCCCCGGCACCGTCTTCGCCCCCGCCGACCTGCACACCGGAGCCCAGGTCATGTACTACGGCGGCGATCTGGTCGAAGGGGCCGTAGCCACCGTCGTGGCTGCTTCCTGGTACCGGGCCGCCGGCCGGGCCCGGCAACGCCGACGCCGCCAGCCGGCCCCGGCCCCGGCCCCGACGCCGCGCACCGTCGAAGCCCCGACCGGGCCGTAGGGACCCCCCCCGAGCGCCGCAGATGCGCCCCTGGAGGGGGGATCCGCCCGCACCGTGGCACCCCAGCCAAGGACGTTTCGGTCAGCAGGCCGGCCCGGCGGAGGCATGGCCGGAGTGATCCGCGCCAAGACTCGCGCTAAGCGCCGCACCATTTGCCCGTGTAAGACCCGATTGCTGGGTAGATGCGGGTCATCACACCCTCTCTGGAGGTCATCATGGCGTCAACCCACCGCGCATCCATCGAAGAGCACCCCGACCTGATGGAACTGCGCGCCCGGCACGACCGTGCGGCAGCCACCCCGCGCGCCCAGATGATCGAGGCTCTGGCCCTGCTCACGGGTCTCTACCTCGCCGCTTCTCCCTGGATCGTCGGCTTCAACGGCTTCACCACCCTGGCGGTCACCAACCTCATCGCCGGTATCGCCTACATGCTCCTCCTCGGTGGCCTGGGCAACTCCTACGAACGCACCCACTCCATGGCCTGGGCCGCGGCCGCCATCGGTATCTGGACCTGCGTCGCCCCCTGGGTCGTCGCCGGCGACGTCGCCCACACCCGCTCGATCACGAGCAACCTCATCACCGGTGTCATCGCCACCCTTCTCGCCCTCGCCGCGGCTTCCGCCGCCCGCGACAACGACACCCGCCGCCACGGTCCCGGGACAGGCCGTTCCATGCCGGGAACGCGCTGACGGCGCGAACCCGGGGGCCGGGCGGCCGGTCTCCTGCTCCGAAGCGCGGCTCCGTCCGCCTCGGCACCGCAACGTCGCAGCGGCCCCGCGCCGGCCTTCGCTGCAGCTGCCTCATCGGTGGTTCGTCTCGCGACGCGCGGTTCAGAGGGGTCCCGCTGGGCACCCGGTCAAAGAGTGCCCTCGAGCTGGAGCCAGTTCCTTCGGAAAGGCACGTAGTGAACAGTGAAAGCAGGCCCCCTACCCACCCCCTCGGCGCGTCTGCCCACCTGTCCGGCGCTCCGGGGGGCACCCCTGAGCGGTCCCGAATCCACACGTGCCTGACCGGGCTGATGCAGGGTTATGGCGGTGAGGAAGAGGCCAAACTGCCCGGGTACGCGGGGTCGATGGCGGTCTTCGGGCTGTACGCCACCGCATGGACGGCCGTGCTGCGCCGACACGGTCGCAGCGTGCCGGACGCACTCCGGGCCGGGGATCTGGCCCTCACGGCGGTGGCGGCCTTTCGCCTCAGCCGGCTCCTGAGCAAGGGCGTGGTGACGAGCCCGCTGCGTGCGCCGTTCACCCGGTTCAAGGAGGCGGCCGGGCCGTCCGAGGTCACGGAGGAGCCCCGGACCGAGTCCGGGGTGGGTGGCACCGTGGGTGCCCTGGCCACCTGTCCGTTCTGCGTCGCAGTCTGGGTGGTGACCACCCTGACCGGCGCTCAGATGCTGTGGCCGCGCCAGGCGAGGATCGTCACCGGCGCGCTCACGGCGCTCGCCGGGGCGGACGCCCTCCAGCTGGCCTACAGTGCCTTGCAGCAGAAGGCTCAGGAGTAGGAGCGCTCCGACCGAGACGTGGTGCAGCCACCGCTGCGCGGGGCTGCACCCGGCCCTGCCCTCTTTGTGCCCGACCGACACCTGCGTCCCGGCTCGGTGCCTTCAGCAGCCCTCCGTGCCCGTGGCCCGCCTCCCGGCTGGGCCGTCCGGGCGAACCACGCACTCCCGGCCGTACACCAGTAGGCGCATGCCATAGGCCCGGCGCCAAACTCGTCGCGGCACCCTGCGTTCACCGAGTGTGTCGGGGTAACCGCACCGCGTGCCCTTCCTCTACCTCGGGAGTACCGGATGACGTTCAATCCGTTGGAGCAGCGGGGCATTCCGCTGGACCGTCAGCTGCGCAACTGGCGGGAGCTGAACGTCAAGCCGATCGACCCCGATCGCTGCGACCCGTACACCCGGTGCCGGATCATCACGATGAACGGGATCGAGGTGGAGGCGATCTTGTTCAGCCACCAGCTGGCCCGCAATACCGTGGATCCCGAGGTCAAGCGGCAGCTGGCGCAGACCCGCTACATCGAGGCGCAGCAGCAGAAGGTGGTGAACTGGCTGCTGCCAGGGGTGTCGTCGGTGCTGGAGACGACGATCGCCTACGAGCAGGTGGCGGTGGACCTGACCTCGTGGGTGGCCCGGATGGAGCCGGATCCGTATCTGCGCCAGGCGTACGAGTTCGGCGTGCTGGAGGACTTCGACCACCTCTACCGGTACGCGAACCTCTACGAGATGATCGAACACCGCAAGGCCGAGGCGATCGTCGACGGACTGACCGAGGTCATGCCGGGCCGGCCCACCAAGTTCCACCACCGCGACCCGGTCGACAACGTCCGCGACGCCTACGACAAGGCCGCGACGGACCCGCTGTCCAAGCTGCACGCGCTGACCATCCTGTCCGCGGAGCAGCAGACGATGAACTTCTACATGAACACCGGCCCCACCTACATGGAGCCGATCGCCCGTCAGCTCTAGAGGAGATCGGGCTGATCGAGGAGGAACACGTCACGCACTACGAGTCCCTCGTGGACCCCGGCGAGACGTGGTGGGAGCAGCTGGTCACCCACGAGTACAACGAGTGCTACCTCTACCACTCCTTCATGGAGCAGGAGAGCGACCCCAAGGTGAAGGCGGTGTGGGAGCTCCACCTGAACATGGAGCTGGAGCACCTCCACACCGCCTGCGACCTGATGCGCCGTATCGACGGCAAGGATCCGGCGGAAATCCTGGCGCCGGAGCTGCCGAACGTGCTCACCTTCGAGCCGAACAAGGACTACCTGCGCGAACTGCTGGACACGCAGATGGACCTGACCACGCTCGGAGCGGGCTACGTGCGCGAGGCGCACGAGCGGTTCGAGAAGATGCAGGAGCAGATCCACGGCGGTGAGGAACCGCCCAGCGAGCGCGTCATGGCCGAGCACGACGCGATGTTCGGCCGCGAGTACCGCGTCGAGACCGAGGGCCGGCACCCGGACCCCGCCCTGCGCGAGAAGAAGTGAGGCGGGGGGACGTGTCAGACCTCGAAACCCCCCAGGCCGGGGACGACCACGCGCCCGACACCGACGTCGTCGCACTCCTGATGCGCCAGCACGGAGACATCCGCAACCTCTTCGACGACGTCGAGGCGGCGACCGGGGACGAGCGCCGGGACGCCTTCCACCGCCTCGTGCGCCTGCTCGCCGTCCACGAGACGGCGGAAGAAGAGGTCGTGCACCCCTTCGCGCGCCGTGCACTGCCCGGTGGTGCGGAGGTCGTCGAGGACCGCCTCGCCGAGGAGAAGGCCGCCAAGGAGACCCTGATGGCGCTCGAGGACCTCGACACCGGCGACCCGACGTTCATGCCACGGTTCATGAAGCTGCGGACGGACGTCCAGGAGCACGCCCGCGCCGAGGAGCGCTACGAGTTCGCCCACATCCGCCGAAGCACCGACGTCGCCACCCTGGCCGCCATGGCCAAGGCGGTCAAAGCCGCTGAGGCCATGGCTCCCACCCGGCCGCATCCCGGCATCGAGTCCGGAGCGGCCAACGTGGCGCTGGGACCGGTCGTGGCGCTGATGGACCGCACCAAGGACGCCGTACGCAAAGCCATGGGAAAGTCCTGACAAAGGGCCGGATCCCCGGCTGTGCGGAATCGCTTCCGCGATGGCGCCGGCCGACGGCTGCGCTGGGGACCGGTCCGTTTGGCGGTCTTGAACCGGGTAGGGGCCGAGGAGGAACGCGGCCAAGACCGTGGCTGTTGTGGCCCGGGCCGCGTGGAAGGAGATGAGAGCGATGCGTAATCGTCTGCTGATTTCGGCGGCCGTCATGACCGCGGTGAGCGGGGTCTGCTCCCCAGCGGCGTTCGCCGCCACGCCTGCCGGAAACCAGGACACCGCCTTCGTCCAGGCCGCGCACCAAAGCAACCTGGCCGAGATAGCGGCAGGCCAGGATGCGCAAAAGCACGCCCTGACCTCCTGCGTCAAGGAAGTCGGGACGAAGCTGGTCACCGATCACCAGAAGCTGGATGCGGACCTGAAGGCGCTCGCCGACAAGAGCAACCTGACGCTGCCGACCGCGCCGACGGCTGAGCAGCAGCAGAAGCTGAAGGCGGTCCAGGAGAAGGCAGGGACGGCCGGGTACGACGCCGCCTGGCTCTCCGACCAGGAAGCCGGCCACACCAAGACCCTCGAGCTGATCGACCAGCAGATCAGAGCGGGCACCGATGACGCCGTTACCAGTGCGGCCGAGAAGGCCCGCCCGGTCGTCGCCATGCACCTGGAGATGGTCCGCGGCGGCACCTGCCACGTCATGTAGCGCCCACCGCGTCGTCTTCGACCTCAACGAGTACGGCGGCGACATCACCAAGGCCGTCCAGGAGGTCACCGGCGGGCGGGGCCGCGACTCCGTCATCGACGCCGTCGGCATGGAAGCCCACGGCGCTGCCCAGCCCTGGCGAAGGGCATGCAACAGGCGACCACCCTGCTGCCGGACGCACTGGCCGCGAAGCTGATGCAGCGCGCCGGAGTGGACCGCCTCTCCGCCCTCTACCTGGCCATCGACCTCGTCCGGCGGGGCGGCACCGTCTCCGTGTCGGGCGTCTACGGCGGCATGGCCGATCCCCTCCCGCTGCTGACCATGTTCGACAAGCAGGTGCAGCTCCGCGGCCACAGCGCGATGCGCAGGCCGCTGCCGGACCGCCGAGCTGACCGGCAGGAGCCGACCGCGGCCGCCGTCGGGTGACGCGTGGGCCTCACCGCGCCGGCCCGGCCCGTGTAGGAGCCGGCCGGGCGGGCAGACGCCCGGCATGACCAGCCGCGGTCGGCGTGACCATCCGGGTGGCCCGGGGCCCTTGGAGGGCCGCGTCGCCGTCGTCACCGGCGCTGCACGCGGACTCGGCGAGGGGCTCGCCTACGCGCTGTGTCATCACGGCGCCCGGGTGGCGCTGGTGGGCCTGGAAGGCGAGCGCCTCGCCCGCCTCGCGGCGGACCTGCCCGGCGCGGCTGCCCACTGGACCGTGGACGTGACCGATGCCGACGGTCTCGCCATCGCCGCCGAAGCGGTACGCCGGACCCTCGGCAGGCCGTCCGTGGTCGTCGCCAACGCCGGCGTGGCCCTCGGCGGTCCCCTGTTGGACTGCGCCACCGACGCCTGGCGCCGGGTGATCGAGGTCAACGTCGTCGGCAGCGCCCTGACGGCCCGCTGCTTCCTGCCGGACCTGCTGCACACCCGCGGCTACTACCTGCAGGTCGCCTCCATGGCGGCGCTCGCGCCCGCCCCCCTGCTCACGGCGTACTGCGCGTCGAAGGCCGGCGGCGAGGCGTTCGCGCACGCCCTGCGCGCGGAGGTGTCGCACCGCGGCGTCGGTGTCGGCATCGCCTACCTGAACTGGGCCGACACCGCCCTGATCCGTGAAGCCGACGAGACGGCCGTCTTCCGCGAACTGCGGACGCACCTGCCGTGGCCGGCCTCCGTCATCCACGACCCCGCCCCCTACGTCCGGGCCATGGTCCGCGGCATCGAACGCCGGTCCGCGCACATCTACGCCCCGCCGTGGCTGCGCGGGGTGTATGCAGCGCGGACGCTCCTGCCACCCGTCGTCGCACACCGCTCCCGGCAGGCCCTCGCGGCCCGCGGGGACGCACCCCTGCCGCCCACCGGCCTCCTCGGCCCCGGCGGCACTGCCGCAGGCCCCACCCGAACCGGGGGGCCGAACGATCCCTGCCTTCGCCCTGGGGAGTGACCATGGCCGTACGACACCGACTGATCCACGCCGCACCGCACCACGTGTGGGCCGTACTCGCCGACGGCTCGCGCTACGCCGACTGGGTGGTCGGCACCAGCGATTCCCGCGTTGCCCGCGGCCGGTGGCCCGAACTGGGTTCGGCCATCGAGTACACCGTCCGGATCGGACCGTGGACGGGTTCGGGTACCACGGTCGTGCGGCGGGTCGACGTTCCCGCCGAGCTGGAGCTGGAAGTCGACAGCGGCCCCGTCGGCACGGCACGCGTGGCGATCGAGGTCCGCCCGTGGGGCGAGGAGTCCCTGGTCATCGTGGACGAGCACCCGCTGCGCGGGATCGGCGGCACCCTGCACAACGCCGCGCTCGACGCCCTGATCCAGCTGCGCCACCGCGACATGCTCAGACGGCTCGCCAACGTCGTCGAGGAACACGTCGGAGCCCGCACGCAGGAGCATGCCTGAGGACGGGGGCGGCATGAACGGTCGGTACCCGGGAAGGCGCCGTCTGACCGCTGCGGCCGGGTAGACGGACGGCCGATACACGGTGGGAGCAGGACGAGGAACGGTGGCACACATGGAGCCGAGACAGCCGAGGACTCGGCGCGGCGTGGCGGTCGACGGCGAGGACCGGAACCCGTGGCAGGACCTCAAGGGGGTCCTCGATCGGATGTTCGATCTCTTGGAAGGCGGCCGTACCGCTGCCGCCGGGGGGCCGACTGCTGAAGTCCGGCGCACAGGCGATGAACGTGCCGGAGGCGGCCGCAACCAGCACATCCGCGACGGCCACCGCACATGAGCCTCCCAAGGATCACCACCGCACCCGACGCGGCGCTCGGACAGGACGCCCTGGACGAGCTGGCGGACTGGGTGCGCATCGCGTCCGTCTCCTCTGACCCGGACCGGGCCGACGACGTACGGCGGTCCGCAGGTTGGCTCGTGGAGGCACTGCGCCGCACCGGCTTCCCGCGTGCGGAGGTCTGGGAGACGGAAGGCCTCCCTGCCGTCTACGCCTGTTGGCCGGCGGCTGATCCCGGCGCACCGGCCCTGCTGGTCTACAGCCACCACGACGTGCATGCCGTCGATCCTTCCGAATGGCAGGTCACGGAGCCCTTCTCGCCGCTCCTGCGGGAGGGCCGGCTGCACGGCCGCGGGACGTCGGACGCCAAGGGGCAGATCATGAGCCACCTGTGGGCCTTGCGCACGCATGTCGCGCAGCGCACCGCACCGGCCGTGACGCTGAAGTACCTGATCGAAGGCGAAGAGGAAGTCGGCTCGGTCCACCTGGCGGACCTGCTGTCGGAGCACGCGGGTGATCTGGACGCCGATGTCGTGATGGTGTCCGATTCGATGCTCTGGTCCCTGGACGAGCCCACCGTCTGCGCCACGGTGCGCGGGTCGGTCACCGCCTCCCTCACCGTCCGCGGAGCCGAACGCGACCTCCACAGCGGCGCCGTCTCAGGCGCCGCCGCCAACGCGGCGGTCGAACTGTGCCGCCTGGTGGACCGGCTGAGCGACGAGTCGGGCCGCGTCACCCTGCCCGGCTTCTACGACGCAGTGGCCGCACCCGGCCCGCGCCTTCGCGTGGACGTGGAGACGCTGCCCTTCGATCTGACGGACTGGCAGGTCGAAACCGGTACCTTCGACGCCCCCGGCGAGGCGGGGTTCACGGTTCCCGAACGCCTGTGGACCCGCCCCTCCGCCGAGGTCGCACGTTTGACGGCCGGCCGTACCGACGCACCCGCACTCGGCCTCATTCCGGCGGAAGCCAGTGCCGATCTGCTGTTCCGACTCGTGCCCGAGCAGCGGGCCGACCAGGTCGCCGACCAATTGCGCGCCTGGCTGGCCGGGCACCAGCGGCCGGGTTTCGCCTACGACCTGGAGGTCTCGTCCACCATCTCGGACCCCTACCGGACGCCCCCCGACCACCCCGCGCTCGCGGCCCTGACCCGAGCCGTCAGCCACGCCTACGGAGCCCCGGCCCGGCACATCGGCAACGGCGGAGCCGCTCCCGGCGCTCAACTCGCCCGCGCCTGCGACGCGCCCGTGCTCTTCTTCGGCACGGGACTCCCGGGGGACCGCTGGCACGGCCCCGACGAACGGGTCGAGATCCAGGCGCTCTGCCTCGGGGCCCGCGCGCTGGCCCACTTCCTCGACGAACTGCCGACCGGCGGGCCCCCGGCTGGTCAGAAGCCGTAGCGGATCTGCCGCAGGCGCACGCGCAGCGTCCGTACCGCACACCACGGTGGAAGTGGCGACGGCCTCGCCCTGGTCCCCGGGCGGCCTGGCGGGCTGGTGCCGCCGGGCAAACAGCGTTCTCGGCGCGGGAACCGGGATGGTCGACCACGACGGTCGGTCATGGCCTCAGCCTTCGACGCCGGTGGCGGTGTGGGCGGCGCCGACCGGCTTGGACTCCGGTGATCCCCGCTGGCGCAGGTACACGGACAGGATGACCATGGCGGCCACGGCCAGGAGTTCCGACTGCCAGTTCTGCAGTGTCCTGTTCCAGAAGTCCGGCGAGGCCAGGTAGGCGCCCCAGCCGAGGGGGTCCTGGAGCTGCCGTAGCTGCTGCTCGTCGTAGGCGGCCACGCCCGTGATGGACTGGGCCAGCCAAGACAGGACGAACACACCGCCCATGACCAGGCCCAGCGAGCGTGAGTAGACCAGTTGCCGCCAGTCCTTCGTGCTGGCCCAGCGCGGCGAGTCCTCCGTGGCGTGGTCGCCCACGCGCTGCTCCCGGTCGGACTCGGAACCGATCTTGTGGAGCTCCTTGGATTCCGGTGAGCCCCGCTGGACGAGCCAGACGGTGCCGAAGATGAACAGGAAGAACTGCAGGAACTCCGACTGCCAGTTCTCGGTGACGTCCACGGCGAAGTCCGAGGACGTCATGTACTCGCCCAGGCTGATCCGCTGGAGGCCGTCGTCGGCGAGCTGACCGTTGAAGTCGGCGTACCCGGCCAACGCCTGCCCGAGCAGGACCAGCAGGAACCCGGTGCCGAAGGCGAGGGTGAGGCTGTTGTCCCGCCAGAAGTTCCCGTGCTCCCGGCTCCCTTGTCGGCTTCCGCTCATCGCTGCATCGCTCCGATCGCGATGAAGTAGCCGAGCCCGCCCACGATCACGATCAGGCAGGCAACGAAGAGTCCGCGCATGCTCATCCGCCCTTCACGACGCATTGGTAGGGCTTGTCCTCCTGCGGTGTGCAGCCTGCCGCGACCACCCGCCATCCGCCGGTGAACAGCGACAGGAACAGCGTCTCGCCGTCGGCGCGGACCAGGGCCTGACGCCCGTAGACCTCGGCCCCGTTCACCGCTCCCGACACCGGCAGCTCCTGCCCCTCCAGCGCCTTGGCGCACTCCTGCTTCTCGTCCTCCTCCAGCTGGGCGCGGGTCTCAGGAGCCAGCAGGTCGCACGCTGCCCCGTAGTGCCGGGAGGCGAGTGCCTGCTCGAAGGCGCGGCCGGCATCCCGGGCACCGTCCACGCGCGCCCCGGACGCCCCGCAACCCGTGAGGAACACCGCGAGCATTCCCGCCAGGGCCACGGCACCGGCCGCCCTTGGCGCCGCGCGACGGGAGCCGGCTCCCGGTGTCATCGGCTGCCGGCGCTGGGAGTGGCCAGCGGGTCCCGAGGCGCTCTGGGCTTCTCGGCTTCCAGCCGCTCACCGAGTTCGGTGAGCCGGTTGCGTCCCATGGCCTTGCGGACGTCGGGGAACCATTCCTTCTCTTCTTCCTCGACGTGGTGGCGGACGTTCTCCATCAGGACGCTCATCTTCGCCTTGAACCGTTCGTCGGCCGCGTCCATGCCCTTCAGCTCGGACAGCATCCACACGACCGCGTGGTGCTCCTCGATGCTCTCCAGAATGTGGTCGGTGGTGTCCGGCGCGGCCTCGCGGGCGGCGGGGTAGAAGATCTGCTCCTCGATCCAGGCGTGGACGGTCAGCTCCTCGACGACCTGGTCGGCGATCCTCCGGCGTTCGTCCGTGTCCTCGTCCCCGGTCTTCTCGAATTGCTTGAAGAGCTTCTCGACGGTCTTGTGGTCGTCACGCAGAAGCACGATCGCGTCCATGGATACCCTCCGGGTAGACGGGTTACGGAACAAACGCCCAGGTTTCCCTACCCTGGGGCAGCGCTTTTTGCGGCACGGGCGGGGCGATGTCGCCCGAATGGACCCGGCAACCCCAGCCGTCTCCACCACCGAGCCGACCGCTGCTGCCCTTGAGCCGGGCCGCTCTCCGCCGCGCGGGGAGGGTCCGGGCCGAGGCCGCCCTCAGCCGTCGTCCGGGACTGTCGGCGGGCTGCGGCGGGGCTCACCCCTCCTGGCGCGGTGACCTGGGCCTCGTCGTAGTCTGCGACCATGACTGACACCTCGATGCCGACTCCCGCGCAAGCCTTCGAGATGCTGCTGGCCGGCAACCAGCGATTCGTCTCAGGAGCACCGGAACACCCCAACCAGGACGCCGCACGCCGCTCCGAAATCGCACCGGCCCAGAACCCCTTCGCAGTGCTCTTCGGCTGCTCGGACTCGCGTCTGGCCGCCGAGATCATCTTCGACCAGGGGCTCGGCGACCTGTTCGTCGTCCGTACCGCAGGCCACGTGACCGGGCCGGAGGTGCTGGGCAGCATCGAGTACGGGGCAAGCGTGCTGAACTGCCCCCTGGTGGTCGTCCTCGGCCACGACTCATGCGGCGCGGTCGCGGCCACCCGCGCCGCCGTAGAGGACGGGGTAGCCGCGCCCGGGTACGTACGGGACGTCATCGAGCGGGTCACCCCCAGCGTGCTGGCCGCCCGTGCCGTCGGGCTGACCGAGGACAGCGACGTCATAGCCGAGCACGTACGGCACACCGTCGACCTGCTGCTGGACCGCTCCCGGGTGCTGGCCGACCAGGTGAAGGCCGGACAGACCGCCGTGGTGGGCCTCTCCTACCGGCTGGCCGACGGCAGCGCCCACCTCGTGACCACCCGCGGCCTCGAGGTCACCGTCGACTCCGCGTCGTGACGGGAGCTCCGCCGGCCGTTGCACAGCCGCGTCACGCCGTGCACGGCACACGGAGCCGGTCACGGTCCCTGTCCCGTACTCCGTGCCGACCGGGCCGCCCCTACAGCGGATGCGCGGGGACCACGGGTGGGGAATCGTGATCACTGACGAGGGGCGTTACCGGTGGAGGAAGGCCGGGGCCCGGCGGCGCGACGCAGCCGGTTGGCGATCGCGAGTCCCAGCCCCTCCTCCACCGGCAGGGACGCGACGATGAGGTCGCACCCCCGCTCGTCGAGTTCGCGCAGGAACCCGTACAGCCCGCGGGCGTAGGCTGCCAGCGAACCGGGGACCGCCACCACGGCGTGCGCCTTCACCGGAGCGTCGGCGAAGGAGGCAGGGAGGAAGACGCCGACCCGGTGCCCCAGCTCCTGCGCGAGCTCCGCTTCGGCGACGACCTTCTCGGGCTCGACGAGGACGACCCGCGCCCGCGGCGCGTAGTGCGACGGGTGCTGGCCCGGCACCCGGACCCGGCTCGTCGAAGGGACCGCAAGCGGATACCCCAGCACCGCTTCGAGGTCCTCGCGCGTCACCCCGCCGGGCCGCAGGACGCTCGGGATCTCACCCGTGACGTCGACGATGGTCGACTCGACGCCGACCTCGCAGGGGCCGCCGTCCAGGACGAAGTCGACGGCGTCACCGAGCTCGGCACGGACGTGGTCCGCCGTGGTGGGGCTGACCGAGCCGAAGCGGTTGGCGGACGGGGCCGTGACGCCACCGCCGAAGGCCGACAGCAGTGCGCGTGCGACAGGATGGTCGGGCACGCGTACGGCCACCGTCTCCAGACCGCCCGTCGCTTCGAGGGGCACCCGGCGCCCGCGCCGCAGGACCAGCGTCAGCGGCCCGGGCCAGAAGCGTTCGGCCAACAGGCGCGCGGTCGCGGGCACGTCCTCGACCCAATCGCCCAGCTGCTCCGCGCCGCCGATGTGAACGATCAGGGGGTGGGAGGGCGGACGTCCCTTGACCTGGAAGATGCGTGCGACCGCCGCGGGATCCTCGGCGTTGGCGCCCAGGCCGTAGACGGTTTCGGTCGGGAAGGCCACCAGGCCTCCGGCGCGCAGCACACCGGCTGCCTTTTCGATGTCACTGGTTCTTGCCGTCACCCTCGCAATCCTTCCACTGATCCGCACCGCACATGGCGTGGTTCCGTCGACGCATGACAAATGAACCAAGGCCGACGGCACCGCGTGAGCCCGGACGCACGATAGCCGTCACGGCAGCGCCGGGGAGCCCTGCCCGCGGACTGCGGGCGTAGTCGGCCGGCGGAGTCCGAGCGCGGCGGCGGGTGGGGCGACGGTACCGAGGCACCGTCGCCCGTCGCCCGTCGCCCGTCAGTCGGTGTGGGTCCGCTTGGGTAGCAGGAGCATCAGCGCCCACATCACCGCGAGGGCGGCTACGACGTACCAGACGCTGCCCGCGAACGGGTGCCGTCGTGCGCCGACCGGCTCGGCTCAGGACGCATACTCAGTGATCGTGTCGTATCGCCGGATCCGGTCGGTGAGCTGCGTTGATGACGGGAAGGCAGGTGGGGGACATGGAGGAAGCCGACGAACCGCTCGTCCCGGAGGTCGTGGAGAGCCCCGCCCTACGGGCCGAGCCCAGTGGCCCTTTCGCGCGGTGGCTGCTGCACCACCAGGTGCAGCCGGTCGGACCCGCGGCGGGTGAGGGACACGTCGAGCCGCATGCCTGGTGGAAGGTGATGTGCCTGACCGGCGTCGACTACTTCTCCAGCCTGGCCTACGTTCCGGCGATCGCAGCGTTGGCCGCCGGTGCCGTCTCACCCTTGGCGACCCTGCTGATCGTGGCGCTGACCCTGCTGGGCATGCTGCCGATGTACCGGCGTGTCGCGAAGGAGAGCCCGCACGGGGCCGGGTCCGTGGCGATGCTGGAGGACCTGCTGCCGTTCTGGCGGGGCAAGCTGTTCGTGCTGGTCCTGCTCGGTTTCGTCGCCACCTCGTGGATCATCACCATTACGCTGTCCACCGCGGACGCCTCCGTCCACGTGGTGGAGAACCCCTTCTTTCCCGCGGCCCTGCACGGCCACGAGGTCGCCCTGACCGTAGCGCTGCTGCTGGTCCTCGGCGGGGTGTTCCTCCTCGGGTTCAGCGAAGCCGTCAAGGTGGCCATCCCCCTGGTGGCCGTGTTCCTCGCGCTCAACGCCGTCGTCATCGTCGTCGCCCTGACCGACGTGTTCAGCACCCCGGAGGCCGTTTCGGCCTGGACCGACGCCCTCGCCGAAGGCGGAGGCGGCTTCGGCGACCTCGTAGGGCCGGCCCTGCTCGCCTTCCCGCTGCTGGTCCTGGGCCTGTCCGGGTTCGAGACCGGGGTGAGCATGATGCCGCTGGTGGCCGCGGAGGGCACGGACGCCGAACAGCGGCTGCGCTCCCGTATCCGCAACACCCGCCGACTGCTCACCGCCGCGGCGCTCATCATGAGCGTGTACCTGCTGGCCGCGAGCTTCGTGACCACCGTCCTCATCCCCCACGAGCAGTTCGAGCCGGGAGGCGCGGCCAACGGCAGGGCGCTGGCCTGGCTGGCCCACGAGCACGTCGGGGAGGCGTTCGGCACCGTCTACGACATCAGCACCATCCTCATCCTGTGGTTCGCCGGTGCCTCAGCGATGGCCGGGCTGGTCAACATCGTGCCCCGCTATCTGCCCGGCTACGGCATGGCACCGGAATGGGGCCGCGCGGTCCGCCCGGTCGTGATCGTCTACACCGCCGTGTGCATCGTCATCACCATCGCCTTCGACGCCGACGTCGACAAGCAGGCCGGCGCCTACGCGACCGGCATCCTGGCCATGATGGTCTCCGGCGCGTTCGCCGTCACCGTCTCCGTCGCCCGCCGCCGCCGGCGCGCCGCCGCCGTGGGCTTCGCCGTCCTCACTGCCATCCTCTTCTACGCCCTGATCGCCAACATCGTCGACAAGCCCGACGGCATCACCATCTCCGGCATGTTCATCCTGGGCATCATCATCGTCTCGCTGGTCTCACGCGTCTCCCGCACCACCGAACTGCGCGCCGACCGCATCGTCTTCGACGCCGACGCCCGCCGCTTCCTCGCCGACACCCTGGCCCACGACAACGCCATCAACATCATCGCCAACCGGCGCCAAGCCGGCGACGAAGCCGAGTACGCGGCCAAGGAGCACGAGCAGCGCGGCACCAACCCCGTCCCCGGCCGCGCCGACGTGCTCTTCCTGGAAATCGACGTGGTCGACCCCTCCGACTTCAGCGACACCCTCACCGTCCAGGGCGTCCAAGTCGGTACCCACCGCGTCCTGCGCGCCGAGGCCCCGGCCGCCCCGAACGCCATCGCGGCCATCCTTCTCGCCCTGCGCGACACCACCGGGGTCAAGCCGCACTGCTACTTCGCCTGGGCCGAAGGCAGCCCGCTGCTCCACATGTTCCGCTACTTCCTCCTCGGCCGCGGCGACACCGCCCCCGTCACCCGCGAGATCATCCGCAGCCACGAACCCGACCCCGACCGCCGCCCCGGCATCCACGTCGGCGGCTGAGTCATCCTGCCGGGTACGGCCGAGACCACCCCCGGCGGCGGGAACGGGCAGGAACCCACCTGCAGCGTCGCCGAGTCCCCGGTGCCAGACGCGTGACATGGCCCCCGGACGGCGGACGGCGGACGGCGGACGGCAGACGCGTGCGGCTGCCGTGCCGGGTGCGGCCGCTGCACGTGACCGGCAGCCCCGATGCTGGCGTACGCCGTGAGCAGGCCCGCAGGGTGGCTGCCGTCCTGGCCGCGGGCCGGCGCGGCCCCGCACGGCGGGCTCCGGCGTCAGAGTTCCGTCAAGGGTTTCCCGGTGCCCGTATGGACCTCGTCAAGGTCGCTCAACGCGGGGCAGCGGAGGGGATGAGATGTTCCTCGGCCAGACGGCCGAATCCATTTCATCACTTCATCCCAGGAGCTCACGATGGCCGATCTGGCCTTCGTCGTCACCACGGTCGCGGTCTTCGCGCTGGTGGCATTCATCGCCCGAAGGGTGGCGAAGCTGTGACCGTCGAGAACATCGTCGGCCTCGTGGTCGCCGTCGCCCTGCTGGGGTACCTCGTCCTCGCCCTCGTCAAGCCGGAGAGGTTCTGAGCAGATGAGTCCCCAAACCGCCGGCGTGCTCCAACTGCTCGCCCTGATCGGCGCCCTGGCCCTCGTGTACCGCCCGCTGGGTGACTACACGGCGCGGGTCTACTCCTCCGAGAAGCACTACGCGCCGGAGAAGTGGATCTACAAGGCCATCGGCGCGAACCCGACTGCCGAGATGCGCTGGTCCGCCTACCTGCGTGGGGTGTTGGCCTTCTCCGCAGTGAGCGTCCTCTTCCTCTACGGCCTGCAGCGCCTGCAGGGCAGCCTGCCGGGCTCGCTCGGCTTCGCCTCGATCGACCCGGACCAGGCGTTCAACACCGCCGCCTCCTTCGTGGCGAACACGAACTGGCAGTCGTACTACGGCGAGCAGGCCATGGGCCACGTCCTGCAGACCGGCGGCCTGGCCGTGCAGAACTTCGTCTCCGCGGCCGTCGGCATGGCCGTCGCGGTGGCCCTCGTACGGGGCTTCGCCCGCCCCCGAGCTCTCGGCTCCGCTCGAGCAGGGGGGACCCCCGTGCGTAGCGGCGAGCTGGGCAACTTCTGGGCCGACCTGGTCCGGGGTGTGGTCCGGATCCTGCTGCCCGTCTCGGTGGTCGGCGCGATCATCCTGGTCGCCTCCGGCGCGATCCAGAACTTCGCCGGAATCCACGGGGTCGGGCAGTTCATGGGCGGCTCGCAGCAGTGGAACGGCGGCGCGGTGGCCTCGCAGGAGGTCATCAAGGAGCTGGGCACCAACGGCGGCGGCTACTTCAACGCCAATTCCGCCCACCCCTTCGAAAACCCCAACCCGTTCTCCAACCTCTTCGAGGTCTTCCTGATCCTGGTGATCCCGTTTTCCCTGACCCGGGCCTTCGGCACGATGGTCGGCAGCGTCAAGCAGGGCTACGCGATCCTCGCCGCCATGGCGGTCATCTGGATCGGCTTCACCGCTCTGATGATGTGGACCGAGTTCGCCGGCAAGGGCCCGGCCTTCGAGGTCGCCGGTGGTGCGATGGAGGGCAAGGAGACCCGGTTCGGGATCGGCGCCTCGGCGATCTTCTCGGTCGCCACCACGCTGACCTCGACCGGTGCGGTCAACTCCTTCCACTCCTCGTACACCGGCTTCGGCGGCGGGATCCAGCTGCTGGGCATGCAGCTGGGGGAGATCGCGCCAGGCGGTGTCGGCTCCGGCCTGTACGGCATGCTGATCATGGCGATCATTGCGGTGTTCATCGCCGGCCTGATGGTCGGCCGCACCCCGGAGTACCTGGGCAAGAAGATCGGCACCCGGGAGATCAAGTTCGCGGCCTGCTACATCCTCGTCACGCCCGCTCTGGTACTCGGCTTCACCGCCGCGGCGATGGCGCTGGACACCCCTGCCCACTCGATGACGAACTCCGGCGCGCACGGGTTTTCCGAGATCCTCTACGCCTACACCTCGGGCGCCAACAACAACGGCTCGGCCTTCGCCGGCCTGAACGCCGACACCCAGTGGTTCAACTCGACCATCGGCATCGCGATGCTGCTGGGCCGGTTCCTGCCCATGGTGTTCGTCCTGGCCCTGGCCGGCTCGCTCGCCGAGCAGAAGCCCGTTCCCGAGACGGCGGGAACCCTGCGCACCGACAAGCCGCTCTACGCCGGCCTGCTCGTCGGCACGATCCTCATCGTCACCGGTCTGACCTACTTCCCCGCGCTCGCGCTGGGTCCGCTTGCTGAAGGGCTCGCCTCATGAGCACCATCACTCCCACCCGGGCGCCGCACCATGACACGCCCACGGGTCACAAGCCCACCGGACGAGTCGGTGGTGGACTCTTCGATCCCAGACAGCTGCTGAAGTCCTTCCCGGACGCGATCCGCAAGCTCGACCCGCGCGTGATGGTCAAGTCGCCGGTCATGTTCGTGGTCCTGATCGGCTCGGTCGTCACCACAGCGCTGGCGATCAAGGATCCGACGGACTGGTTCGGCTGGGCGATCACGGTCTGGCTGTGGCTGACCACGGTCTTCGCCAACCTCGCGGAGGCCGTCGCCGAGGGCCGCGGCAAGGCACAGGCCGACACCCTGCGCAAGGCCAAGACCGACTCCGTCGCCCGCCGCCTGACGAAGGACGGCCCCGGCGAGGAGCAGGTCCCCGGTACCGAGCTGCGGATCGGCGACCTGGTGGTCTGCGAGGCCGGCGACATCATCCCCGGCGACGGTGACGTCGTCGAGGGCGTCGCCTCGGTCGACGAGTCGGCGATCACCGGCGAATCCGCACCCGTCATCCGCGAGTCCGGCGGCGACCGCTCGGCCGTCACCGGCGGTACGAAGGTGCTCTCCGACCGCATCGTCATAAAGATCACGACCAAGCCCGGTGAGACCTTCATCGACCGGATGATCAACCTGGTGGAGGGCGCGGCCCGCCAGAAGACGCCCAACGAGATCGCCCTCAACATCCTGCTCGCGTCCCTGACCATCGTCTTCCTGCTCGCGGTCGTGACGCTGAAGCCGTTCGCCATCTATGCAGGGGCCGACGAACAGACCTCGATGATCGTGCTGACCGCGCTGCTGGTCTGCCTGATCCCCACCACGATCGGTGCCCTGCTCTCCGCCATCGGCATCGCGGGCATGGACCGGCTCGTGCAGCGCAATGTGCTCGCCATGTCGGGCCGGGCCGTCGAGGCGGCCGGTGACGTCTCCACCCTGCTGCTCGACAAGACCGGCACCATCACCCTGGGCAACCGGCAGGCCGCCGAGTTCGTGCCGGTCGAGGGCACCACGCAGGCGGAGGTCGCCGACGCCGCGCAGTTGTCCTCGCTGGCCGACGAGACCCCCGAGGGCCGCTCCATCGTGGTCCTCGCCAAGGAGAAGTACGGCCTGCGCGAGCGCCACCAGGGCGAGCTCGCCCACGCCGCGTGGGTGGCCTTCACCGCCCAGACCCGCATGTCGGGTGTCGACGTGGACGGGAAGAAGATCCGCAAGGGCGCGGCCGGCTCGGTCACAGCCTGGGTGAAGGAGCAAGGCGGGCTGGTCTCGGATGAGGCGGGCTCCCTTGCCGACACCATCTCCGAGGCCGGCGGCACCCCGCTGCTCGTGGCCGTCGAGGACGCGGAGGGCGCCCGGATCCTGGGGGTCATCCACCTGAAGGACGTGGTCAAGGAGGGCATGCGGGAGCGGTTCGAGGAGCTGCGCCGCATGGGCATCAAGACGGTCATGATCACCGGCGACAACCCGCTGACCGCCAAGGCCATCGCGGAAGAAGCGGGCGTCGACGACTTCCTCGCCGAGGCCACCCCCGAGGACAAGATGGCCCTCATCAAGCGGGAGCAGGCCGGCGGCAAGCTCGTGGCGATGACCGGCGACGGCACCAACGACGCCCCGGCGCTCGCGCAGGCGGACGTCGGCGTGGCGATGAACACCGGCACCTCGGCCGCCAAGGAGGCCGGGAACATGGTGGACCTGGACTCCAACCCCACCAAGCTCATCGAGATCGTCGAGATCGGCAAGCAGCTCCTGATCACCCGGGGCGCGCTGACCACCTTCTCCATCGCCAACGACGTCGCGAAGTACTTCGCGATCATCCCGGCCATGTTCGCGGTCGCCTACCCGGGCCTGGACAAGCTCAACATCATGGGCCTGGCGTCCCCGGAGTCCGCGATCCTGTCCGCCGTCGTCTTCAACGCGCTGATCATCATCGCCCTCGTACCGCTCGCCCTGAAGGGCGTCCGGTACCGGCCGACCAGCGCCGACAAGATGCTCCGCCGCAATCTCGGCCTCTACGGCCTGGGCGGACTGATCGCCCCGTTCATCGGCATCAAGATCATCGACCTGCTCATCTCCCTCATCCCTGGCATCGGGTGACCGCAATGAACACTTCCGTATCCAGCGCAGCACGGCTGCTCGTCGCCGGCCTGCGGGCCCTGCTCGTCCTCACGGTCGTCTGCGGCGTGCTCTACCCGCTCGCCGTCACCGGCGTCGCCCAGGCCCTCTTCCACGACAAGGCCAACGGCTCCGAGATCAAGGACGCGAGCGGCAAGGTCGTCGGCTCGTCCCTCGTCGGACAGACCTACAACCTGCCCAAGAAGGACCCGGGCGATGCCGAGGAGGCCGCCGAGCCGGACCTGAAATGGTTCCAGCCGCGGCCGTCGAACGGTCTGGGCAGCAACAGCGTGAACACCCAGTACTCGCTGATCCTGTCCGGCGCCACCAACCGGTCCGCCGACAACGGCGCGGTGGGCGGCACGTGCACCAAGGACGCCGAAGAGGGCACCCTCTGCGCACAGGTCGTCGCCGCCAAGGACGCAGTCGTTGCGGACAACTCCACGGGCACCTACAAGGTCAGGCCGGAGGACGTGCCGGCAGATGCCGTCACCTCCTCCGGCTCCGGCCTGGACCCGCACATCTCCCCGGCCTACGCCCAGCTCCAGGTGCACCGCGTCGCCGACCGGAACGAGCTCGACGTCCAGCAGGTCGAGAAGCTCGTCAAGGACCACACCGAGGGCCGCACCCTCGGCTTCCTGGGCGAACCTCGCGTCAACGTCCTCGAGCTCAACATCGCGCTCAAGGCTCTGACCGGTCTTTAATGGTCCATACCTCACGGACCGCCGGACAAGGGGACCTGATCGTCTGGTCCGCAGTGCCTCAGGCGCCTCACGCACCTCATGCACCTCAGGCACCGCACGCACATGAAACGAGTCGGACTCATGGGACGCGGCAAGCTCCGCATCTACCTCGGCGCGGCGCCGGGCGTCGGCAAGACGTACGCGATGCTTTCCGAAGCGCACCGCCGGATCGAACGCGGCACCGACTGCGTCGTCGGCTTCGTCGAGCACCACAACCGGCCGCGTACCGAGGTGATGCTGCACGGGCTGGAGACGATCGAGCGCCGCGAGCTGGAGCACCGGGGGGCAATGTTCACGGAGATGGACGTGGACGCGGTCCTCGCCCGCCGGCCCGCCGTGGCCCTGGTGGACGAGCTGGCGCACACCAACGTGCCGGGCTCCCGGAACGCCAAGCGCTGGCAGGACGTGGAGGAGCTGCTCCAGGCGGGCATCGACGTGGTCTCCACCGTCAACATCCAACACCTGGAGTCCCTGGGTGACGTCGTGGAGACGATCACCGGGGTTCGGCAGCGCGAGACCGTGCCCGACGAGATCGTCCGGCGGGCCGACCAGATCGAGCTGGTCGACATGTCCCCGCAGGCCCTGCGCCGGCGCATGGCCCACGGCAACATATACAAGCCCGACAAGGTCGACGCGGCCCTCTCCAACTACTTCCGCCCCGGCAACCTCACCGCGCTGCGCGAGCTGGCCCTGCTGTGGGTCGCCGACCGCGTCGACGAGTACCTCCAGGAATACCGGGGCGAGCACAACATCCGCACCACCTGGCAGGCCCGCGAACGCATCGTCGTCGGTCTCACCGGCGGCCCTGAGGGCCGGACGCTCATCCGGCGGGCCGCCCGGCTGGCCGAGAAGGGCGCCGGCGGAGAGGTCCTGGCGGTCTACATCGCCGCCAGCGACGGACTGACCTCCGCCTCGCCCAACGAACTCGCCGTCCAGCGCACCCTCGTCGAAGACCTCGGCGGCACCTTCCACCACGTCATCGGCGACGACGTCTCCGACGCCCTCCTGGAGTTCGCACGGGGGGTCAACGCCACCCAGATCGTGCTCGGCGTCAGCCGCCGCAAACCCTGGCAGTACCTCTTCGGGCCGGGCGTGAGCGCCAGCGTGGCCCGCGAGTCCGGTCCCGACCTCGACGTCCACCTGGTCACCCACGACGCCGCCGCCAAGGGCCGCGGCCTGCCCATGGCCCGCGGGGCGCGGCTCGGACGCGGGCGCATCATCCGGGGCTGGATCACCGGAGTCGTGGGCCCGGCGCTCCTGACGCTCCTGCTCAGCCAGGTCGTTCCCGAGATCGGCCTCGCCAACGACATGCTGCTGTTCCTGACCCTCACGGTCGCGGCCGCGCTGCTCGGCGGCCTGCTCCCGGCCCTCGCGTCCGTGGCCGTCGGCTCCCTGCTGCTGAACTACTTCTTCACGCCACCCCTGCACCAGCTGACGATCTCCGACCCGCGCAACATCGTCGCCATCGTCATCTTCGTCGGCGTGGCCGTCTCCGTCGCCTCCGTGGTCGACCTCGCCGCCCGGCGCACCCACCAGGCCGCGCGCCTGCGCGCCGAATCCGAAACCCTCTCCTTCCTCGCCGGCAGCGTCCTGCGCGGCGAGGACTCCCTCGAAGCCCTCCTGGAACGGCTGCGCGAGACCTTCGGCATGGAATCGGTGGCCCTGCTGGAGCGCACGAGCGAGGTCGACCCCTGGGTCTGTGCGGGCGCTGCCGGAGCCGACCCCCTCGGCCGCCCCGAGGACGCCGACGTGGACATGCCGATCGGGGAGAACATGGCCCTGGCCCTCTCCGGCCGGGTCCTGCCCGCCGAAGACCGGCGGGTCCTCGGCGCCTTCGCCGCCCAGGCCGCGGTCGTCCTCGACCGCCAGCGTCTCCTCAGCCAGGCCGAGGAGGCCCGCCGGCTGGCCGAGGGCAACCGCATCCGCACCGCCCTGCTCGCCGCCGTCAGCCACGACCTGCGCACCCCGCTCGCCGGCATCAAGGCATCCGTCTCCTCACTGCGCTCCGACGACGTCGAATGGACCGAGGAGGACCGGGCCGAACTCCTCGAAGGGATCGAGGAAGGAGCCGACCGGCTCGCCCACCTCATCGGGAACCTCTTGGACATGTCCCGGCTCAACACCGGCACCGTCGTCCCCCTGATCCGGGAGACCGACCTCGACGAAGTCGTTCCGATGGCCCTGAGGGGCGTACCCGAGGACAGCGTGGAACTCGACATCCCCGAGACACTGCCCATGGTCGCCGTCGACCGCGGACTCCTGGAACGCGCGGTCGCCAACATCGTCGAGAACGCCGTCAAGTACAGCCCGGACGGGCAGCCCGTCGTGGTCACCGCCAGCGTCCTGCACCACCGGGTCGAGCTGAGGATCGTCGACCGGGGCTCGGGCGTCCCCGACGGGGCCAAGGACCGCATCTTCGAGCCCTTCCAGCGCCACGGCGACGCCCCGCGCGGCGCCGGCGTCGGGCTGGGCCTCGCCGTCGCCCGCGGCTTCACCGAGGCCATCGGCGGCACCCTGACAGCCGAGGACACCCCCGGCGGCGGCCTCACCATGGTCCTCACCCTGCCGACGGCGGGCGGCGCGACACCCGTGACCCCCGAACTCCCCACCTCGGCCGTCAGCTGAACCATCGGGCCCGCTGTGCGACGTGCAGCTCCCGGACTACACCCCCCAGCGTCTCCGGCCGGTGCGACCGCTTCGACGTCTCCTTCGGCGCGGCGCAGCTCGCCCCCTCCGAGCCGGCAGGCTCAGCGCAGCTGGTCTGCGCAGCTGAGGGTAGAGTTTCCGGTGGCGAGGGTGGCGTTCCGCGCGCTCGCCTTCGTCGTGTCGGGGCCGATGGCGCCCCCGGCCCCGGCGAAGATCCGATGCTTGCAGGAGATGCGCGTGCGCGAGCCCATGACGCCCGGCGTCGCCGCCTGCCCGCCGTGACGCTTCGCCGCCGGAGATGAGCCCGGCCGCGCTGCCGCGCCGGCTCCTCTCCGCTCCCCTCCCGATGTCCGGCTCCGCACCTGTCGGAGCCGCCCCGCGCGGTGCCGGCCCGGCTGCCGCGTCCTCCCGTACGCCCCGGTCTGCCGCAGGGGTGTGCCCGAGCACGACAGGCTCCCCCTCCCTTGTCTTCCGCTGCCACAGCTCTGTCCCCGGTCGCGCGCCTGCACGGCCTGAAGCCCGACTGGATCGGCGACCCGAAGGTCTGGCGCACCGAGGTCCTCGCGGGCCT
This sequence comes from Streptomyces sp. NPDC048349, assembly GCF_040651925.1. Lineage (NCBI taxonomy): Bacteria > Bacillati > Actinomycetota > Actinomycetes > Kitasatosporales > Streptomycetaceae > Streptomyces > Streptomyces sp. NPDC048349. The sequence continues at coordinate 52,850 of NZ_JBEZLA010000025.1, forward strand.
GGTCGTGGGCCTCGCGTTGATCCCCGAGGCGATCTCGTTCTCGATCATCGCCGGCGTCGACCCCGCCATCGGCCTGTTCGCCTCGTTCACCATGGCCGTGACCATCGCGGTCGTCGGCGGCCGGCGGGCGATGATCTCCGCCGCCACCGGCGCGGTGGCCCTGGTCATCGCCCCGCTGAACCGGGAGCACGGCTTCGGCTACCTCGTTGCCGCCGTCATCCTCGCCGGCGTCTTCCAGATCGTCCTGGGCGCGCTCGGGGTGGCCAGGCTGCTGCGGTTCATCCCGCGATCGGTAATGATCGGCTTCGTCAACTCCCTGGCCCTCCTGGTCTTCCTGGCCCAGGTCCCGGAGCTGCGGGACGTGCCCTGGCCGGTGTATCCGATGGTCGTCGCCGGGCTGGCGCTGATGGTGTTCTTCCCGAAGATCACCACCGTGGTTCCCGCGCCGCTCGTCTCCATCGCGATCCTGACCGTCGTCACCGTGGCCGCCGGCATCGCGGTGCCGACCGTCGGAGACAAGGGCCCACTGCCCTCTTCCCTGCCCGTGCCGGGCCTGCCCGACGTGCCGTTCACGCTGGACACGCTGACGACCATCGCCCCGTACGCGTTCGCCATGGCGCTCGTGGGCCTGATGGAGTCGCTGATGACCGCGAAGCTCGTCGACGACATCACCGACACCCGGTCGAACAAGACCCGCGAGTCCATCGGCCAGGGCATCGCCAACCTCGTGACCGGCTTCTTCGGCGGTATGGGCGGCTGCGCCATGATCGGCCAGACGATGATCAACGTGAAGGTCTCCGGCGCGCGCACCCGCCTGTCCACCTTCCTCGCGGGAGCGTTCCTGATGGTGCTGTGCATCGTCTTCGGTCCGGTCGTCTCCGACATCCCCATGGCGGCCCTGGTCGCGGTGATGGTCATGGTGTCGTTCGCGACCTTCGACTGGCACTCCATCGCCCCCAGGACCCTCGCGCGGATGCCCGCCGGCGAGATCGCCGTCATGGTGATCACCGTCGCCTGCGTCGTCGCCACGCACAACCTCGCCATCGGCGTCGTCGTCGGCTCGGTCACGGCCATGGTCGTCTTCGCCAAGCGCGTCGCCCACCTCACCGACGTCACCGCAGTGGTCGACCCCGACGGAACCACCGTCGTCTACCGGGTCACCGGAGAGCTGTTCTTCGCCTCCGCCAACGACCTCGTCGGCCGGTTCCAGTACGCGAGCGACCCCCAGAGGGTCGTCATCGACCTGTCCGGGGCCCACGTCTGGGACGCTTCCTCCGTCGCCGCCCTGGACGCCATCGCGTACAAGTACGCCCAGCGCGGCAGGACCGTCGAGATCACCGGCCTCAACGCCCCCAGCGCGCATCTCCACGGCAGGCTGAGCGGCGAGCTCGCCGCCGGCCGCTGACGGCCACCGGCGCCACCCCGGCCCCGGGCGCAGTGGTTTCAGCGGGCGACCGGGAGGCCCGTCGGTTCCTTGATGCGTTTCATGATGATCTGGGAGTTGACCTCGGTGACGCCGGAGAGGGCCGTGAGCTTTTCGATCCACAGGCGTTCGTAGGCGCGGAGGTCTGCCACGGCGATGCGCAGGAGGCAGCCGGGGCTGCCGAAGAGGCGGTAGGCCTCGATGACGTCGGGGATGTCCTGGAGGGCCGCCTCGAAGGCCTCGACGGCCTCGCGGTCGCGGCGGACCTCCACCGAGACGAGCACCTCGAAGCCGCGGTCCACCGCTTCGGGGGAGATCACGGCGCGGTAGCCCTGGATCACGCCGTCCTGCTCCAGCTGGCGGACCCGGCGCATGCAAGGGGAGGGGGTCAGTCCGACCCGCTGGGCGAGTTCCTGGTTGCTCAGGCGGCCGTCTGCCTGGAGCTCGCGCAAGATATCGCGATCGATGGAGTCCATTGCGCAATTATCGCGTAGTGATTGTTGCAGCCGCGGCGGAAGAAGCAATCGCGTTGCGCGTAGATCTCTCTATCATTGCCGTTTCAGTACATACGTGCGAGGAGAGGTGGCCGCGGCCATGGGGCGGATCGTCGTCATCAGCACCGGCGGGACGATAGCCAGCCGTTGGCAGGGCTCGGGGTTCGCGGCGGACGCCGACGGCCGTGAGGTCATGGCCACCGCGCCGCTGCCCGAGGGCATCACCGTCGAGGTCGTGGACCTGTTCAGCGTGAACAGCCCGCGGCTCACCACCGCCCACCAGCTCACCCTGCTGCGCACCGTGCACGAGGTCTTCGACGACCCCGGCGTCGACGGCATCGTCGTCACCCACGGCACGGACACCCTGGAGGAGTCGGCGTTCCTCGTCGACCTGCACCACCACGACGCGCGCTCCGTGGTGTTCACCGGCTCGCAGCGGCCCATGGGCACCGCGGACGGGGACGGACCGGAGAACCTGTACGACGCGCTGCTCACCGCCGCCACCACGCGGGGGCTGGGCGTGCTGATCGCCTTTGCGGGGCGGGTGCATGCCGCGCGGGGCACGGTGAAGACGCAGGCCGTGGCGCTGGACGCGTTCGCCGACCCCTCGCAGGAACTGCTCGGGAAGATCGGCTTCGGCAAGGTCGCGATGCTGCGCACGCCCCAGCGGTCCGCGCCGCTCGCGCTGCCGGCCATGCCGGAGCTGCCGCCGCGCGTGGACGTGGTGGTGCACCACGCGGACGGGGACGCGGTGCTGCTGAACGCCGCGGTCGCGGCCGGGGCGCGGGGTGTCGTCCTCGTCGGGACGGGCGCGGGCAATGCGACGCCGGAGATCGTGGACGCGGTGAAGGACGCGGTCGGGCGCGGGGTGCTGGTTGCGCTGACCACGCGGGTGATGGCCGGGCCCGTCACCGAGATCTACACGCACGGTGGGGCGGTGGACCTGGTGGCGGCGGGAGCGGTGCCGACGGGGACGCTGCGGGCGGGGCAGGCGCGGATCGCCGTGCTGTCGGCGTTGCTCGCGTCCGAGGACGTGGCTGAGCAGACCCGGGTTCTGCGGGAGGTTCTGGGGGCGCCGGGGGCGGTGCTGGTCGGGGCGTAGCCCCCTGCGGCCGGGCCGGCCTTCGGGGCTCCGCCCCGGGCCCCGGGCCTCGAGCGCCGGCGGGCTGGATGTGGCTGGGCTGGGTGTGTGCGTGCTGCCCGGGGGGTTTCGGGGCTCCGCCCCGGGCCCCGGGCCTTCGAGCGCCGGCGGGGCTCGAGGCCCCGCCGGCGCATGTCAGGCGCCGAACGCCGCCAGGATCTGGTCCGCCGCCGAGGTCGGGGTCACCGTGCCCGCGCGGACCGAGGCCTCCAGGGTGGGGGCCAGGGCGCGGACGGACGGGGCTGCGCGGAGGCGGTCCAGCAGTTCGTCGCGGACCATCGACCAGGTCCACTCCACCTGCTGGGCCGCCCGCTTCGCCGTCAGGCGGCCGTTCGCGTCCAGCAGGACGCGGTGCTGCTCGAGGCGGTTCCAGATCTCGTCGAGGCCCGCCGACTCCCGTGCGCTGCACGTCAGCACCGGCGGGGTCCAGGCTGCGTCCGCCGGGTGCATCAGGCGCAGTGCGCCCGACAGTTCGCGGGCGGCGGCCTTCGCGTCGCGTTCGTGCGGGCCGTCGGCCTTGTTCACCGCCAGGACGTCGGCCAGTTCCAGGACGCCCTTCTTGATGCCCTGGAGCTGGTCGCCCGTGCGGGCCAGGGACAGCAGGAGGAAGGAGTCGACCATGCCCGCGACCGTGGTCTCGGACTGGCCGACGCCGACCGTCTCGACGAGGACCACGTCGTAGCCCGCCGCCTCCATGACGATCATCGACTCGCGGGTGGCCTTGGCGACCCCGCCCAGCGTTCCCGCCGAGGGCGAGGGCCGCACGAACGCCGCCGGGTCCACCGACAGGCGCTCCATCCGCGTCTTGTCGCCGAGGATGGAGCCGCCCGTGCGCTTGGAGGACGGGTCCACCGCCAGGACGGCGACCCGGTGGCCCAGCCCGGTGAGCATCGTGCCGAACGCGTCGATGAAGGTGGACTTGCCGACCCCGGGCACCCCGCTGATCCCGATCCGGCGCGCCTTCCCCGCGTGGGGGAGGAGCTCCGTCAACAGGGCCTGCGCCAGCGCCCGGTGGGCGGGCAGGGTGGACTCGACGAGGGTGATGGCCCGCGCGATGAACGCGCGTTTCCCGTCGAGCACGCCCTTCGCGTACGCCTCGATGTCGATCTTCGGCACCGGCGGCCGCCTACAGCTCGTGGCCCAGGTCCGCGGCCAGCCGCGTCACCAGGTCGTGCGCCGCGTCGGGGATCACCGTTCCGGGCGGGAACACCGCCGTCGCGCCCATCTCCAGGAGCGTCGGCACGTCGGCCGGCGGGATGACCCCGCCCACCACGATCATGATGTCCTCGCGGCCCTCCTCCGCCAACTGCTCGCGCAGCGCCGGTACGAGGGTCAGGTGGCCGGCCGCGAGGGAGGAGACGCCCACGACGTGGACGTCGGCCTCGACGGCCTGGCGGGCCACCTCCGCCGGGGTCTGGAACAGCGGGCCGACGTCCACGTCGAAGCCCAGGTCGGCGAAGGCGGTCGCGATCACCTTCTGGCCGCGGTCGTGCCCGTCCTGGCCCATCTTGGCGACCAGGATGCGCGGACGGCGGCCTTCCGCCTCCTCGAACCGGTCGACGAGCGCACGGGTGCGCTCCACGGACGGGGACTCGCCTGCTTCGGTGCGGTACACACCCGAGATCGTACGGATCTGGCTCGCGTGCCGCCCGTACACCTTCTCGAGTGCGTCCGAGATCTCACCCACCGTGGCCTTGGCGCGCGCCGCGTCCACCGCGAGGGCGAGGAGGTTGCCCTCCAGGCCGTGGCCCGCGCCCCGCTCCGCCGCGTTCGTCAGCGCACGCAGCGCGTCCTGCGTGACCGCCTCGTCGCGCTCCTCGCGCAGCCGCCGCAGCTTGGCGATCTGCTGGGCGCGCACCGAGGAGTTGTCGACCTTCAGGACGTCGATCGCCTCGTCGGTCTCCACGCGGTACTTGTTGACACCGACCACCGGCTGGCGGCCCGAGTCGATCCGGGCCTGCGTGCGGGCCGCGGCCTCCTCCACGCGCAGCTTCGGGATGCCCGCGTCGATGGCCTGCGCCATGCCGCCGGCCGCCTCGACCTCCTCGATGTGCTGCCAGGCCCGCCGCGCCAGGTCGTACGTCAGCTTCTCGACGTACGCGCTGCCGCCCCACGGGTCGATCGACCGGCAGGTCCCCGACTCCTGCTGGAGCAGCAGCTGGGTGTTGCGGGCGATGCGCGCCGAGAAGTCCGTCGGCAGCGCGAGCGCCTCGTCGAGGGCGTTGGTGTGCAGCGACTGGGTGTGGCCCTGCGTCGCCGCCATCGCCTCGATGCACGTACGCGTCACGTTGTTGAACACGTCCTGCGCGGTCAGCGACCAGCCCGAGGTCTGCGAATGGGTGCGCAGCGACAGCGACTTGGCGTTCTGCGGGTCGAACTGCTTGACCAGGCGCGCCCACAGCAGGCGGGCGGCGCGCAGCTTCGCGACCTCCATGAAGAAGTTCATGCCGATCGCCCAGAAGAAGGACAGGCGCGGCGCGAACGCGTCCACGTTCAGCCCGACCGCCTGGCCGGCGCGCAGGTACTCCACGCCGTCGGCGAGGGTGTACGCGAGCTCCAGGTCGGCCGTGGCCCCGGCCTCCTGGATGTGGTAGCCGGAGATGGAGATCGAGTTGTACCGCGGCATCTTCTGCGAGGTGAACGAGAAGATGTCGGAGATGATCCGCATCGAGGGCTTGGGCGGGTAGATGTAGGTGTTGCGGACCATGAACTCTTTGAGGATGTCGTTCTGGATGGTCCCGGCGAGCTTGTCGGGGGAGACGCCCTGCTCCTCCGCCGCCACGATGTAGAGCGCGAGAACGGGCAGCACCGCGCCGTTCATCGTCATCGACACCGACATCTTGTCCAGCGGGATCCCGTCGAACAGCTGCCGCATGTCGTAGATCGAGTCGATCGCCACGCCCGCCATGCCGACGTCACCGGTCACGCGCGGGTGGTCGCTGTCGTAGCCGCGGTGCGTCGGCAGGTCGAAGGCCACCGACAGGCCCTTCTGGCCGGCGGCCAGGTTGCGCCGGTAGAAGGCGTTCGACTCCTCGGCCGTGGAGAACCCGGCGTACTGGCGGATCGTCCAGGGCTGGTTGACGTACATGGTCGGGTACGGGCCGCGCAGGTACGGGGCCACGCCCGGGTAGGTCCGGAGGAAGTCCAGGCCCTCCACGTCCCGGCCCGTGTACAGCGGCTTGACGCCGATGCCCTCGGGGGTCTCCCACAGCAGGTCCGCGGCCGCGGTGCCGGTGGACTCCTTCACCGCGGAGCGCCACTGGTCCTCGGACACCCCGGCGGCGGCGGTGGGGCCGAGCGCCAGCTCGGAGAAATCGGGGATGCTCATGCGGGCACTCCCATCCGGTCGAGTACGGAGGACAGCACGGCGACGGCGTCACAGCCGGCGAAGACGTACTCGTCCACGGAAGCCTCTGCGGTGCCCGGCTTGCCGGCGAGGAACACGGTCGTGGCGCCCGCCGCGCGCAGGGCGGCGGCCACCGCCCCGGCCTGCTCCTCGTACAGCGCGTCGCTGGAGCAGAGCACGGCCATGCCGTCCGCGCCGCTCGCGGCGTAGGCCGCGGCGGCCGTCTGCGCGTCCACGGAGACCGGGTCGTGCACCGGCTCGATACCGCCCGCCTGGAACAGGTTCGAGGCGAAGGTGGCCCGCCCGGTGTGCGCGGCCGCCGGGCCGAGCGCGGCGAGGAAGATCCTCGGCCGGGCGCCGGTGGCGGCCAGGTGCGCGTCGCTGCGGGCGCGCAGGGCCTCGTACGCCTCGTCGCGCCGGACGCGCGGCAGACCGCCGGCCGGCGCCGGGGGAGCGCTCTCGCGGACGACCGGCTTCTCCGACAGCAGCGGGAACTCGCTGACACCCGTGATCGGTTCGCGGCGCTTGGCCAGCTTCTTCGAGCGGGCGGCCCAGGTGGCGGCGAGCCGCTCGGCGACCAGACCGGAGCGCAGGGCGGCGGCCTGGCCGCCGGCCTTCTCCAGGGTCTGGAAGAACGCCCAGGCCGCGTGCGCGAGTTCGTCCGTGAGCCGCTCGACGTAGTACGAGCCGCCCGCGGGGTCGATCACGCGGGCCAGGTGCGACTCCTCCAGCAGGATGGTGGAGGTGTTGCGGGCGATCCGGCGCGCGAAGGCGTCCGGCAGGCCCAGCTCGTGGTCGAAGGGGAGCACGGTGACCGAGTCGGCGCCGCCCACGCCCGCGGCCATGCACGCCACGGTGGTGCGCAGCATGTTCACCCACGGGTCACGGCGGGTCATCATCACCGGCGAGGTCACCGCGTGCTGGAGCTGGGCGCCCGCCGCCGGGGCCCCCGAGGCCTCGGCGACGCGGGACCACAGGCGGCGCGCGGCGCGGAGCTTGGCGATGGTGAGGAACTGGTCGGCCGTGGCCGCGTAGCGGAACTCCAGCTGTCCCAGGGCGTCTGCGGTGCTCAGGCCGGCCCCGGTGAGGGCGCGCAGGTACGCGACACCGGTGGCCAGCGACAGGGCCAGCTCCTCGGCGGCGCTCCCGCCGGCCTCGTGGTACGGCAGGGCGTCCACGGTCAGGGCGCGGACCCCGGGCCAGCCGGCGGCGGCCTCCAGGGCCAGCTCCACGGCGCCCGCCGGGTCCAGTGCCTCACCGGTCCGGGCCTCGTGGCCCAGCGGGTCGGCGCCGAGGGAGGCCCGGGCGGCCTCGGGGGAGACGCCGCGCTCGGCGTACAGGGCGAGCAACGCGCGGGCGGCGTCGGCGTATTCGGCACCGGCGTCCAGGGCGACGGGGGCGAGGTCCAGGTAGACCCCCTCCAGCGCGCGCGAGAGGCCGTCGACGGGGATGCCGCCGCGGCCCGCGGTCAGCCAGAGGGAGGTGACCCCGTTCTCGAGGTCGGCGAGGACCGCCTCGTTCAGGCGCGCCGGATCGGTGCCCACCATGCGCTGGCGTACGTCCCAGCCGTTCGCGGTGGTGCCCTCCGGCCTGCCGCCCCGTACGAAGGGGGCGAATCCGGGGAAACCGGTGTCGGACGCCGTCCCGTCGGGGGGCGCGGTGTACAGCGGACGGGTGGTGAGCCCGTCCTCGAGTGGTGTGGACAACGCTTCTTCAGCGGCCTCGCCGGAGGCTTCCTTGCCCGACTTGCGCAGTACGCCCTCTACAAGGCGCTGCCACTGCTCATGCGTCGCGTCAGGGAACTCGGCGGCCAGGGAGAGCCCGTCGTCAGGCAGGACCGTCATGGCCTCGAATGTAGGGGAGGACACTCAAGCGGCACTATACCGACGAGTGTGATCTCGCCCTCTCATCTGAGCGGCGAGGATCATGGAACAGCTGGCTGAGCAGCACCGTTGCGGTCGTTGCGGGAAGGGGGGCCGGATCCGCATGGGGGACGGGTGCGGTTGCTGCCGGGGCCGCCGGATTGAAGAGATCCCACAGAAGGGCCGCGGCGGGAGCCGTGGTCTCCCCGGGGTGGGGGAGGCTCGGGCCGGCGGCTGCGGCGGCTGCGGCGGCTGCGGCGGCTCCGGTGGCTCGGGCGGCTCCGGTGGCTCGGGTGGCTCGGGCAGTTCCGGCAGTTCCGGCGGCTCGGGCAGTTCGGGCAGTTCCGGCGGCCCCGGCGGCTCGGGCGGCTCCGGTTGCAGGTACGGCCGGCGGGCGCCCGGAGTTCCCGGCGTGGGTCCGGCGTGGCGGCCGCGTTGCAGGGCTATGAAATCCGGCCACTGTTTTCGGCCGCCGGGGAGTGTGGGTGCGCTGCGGCCGGTTCCGGCGAAGCCCCAGGTCACAGGGGGCGTGCGGAGGTCGCCGCGGGCTTCGGCCGGGGTGTCGCCGGGGGTGTTCGGCGGGGGTTGACCAGGTGCGGGTGCGCTGTCAGGCTCCGAGCCATGACCGCGAACGCACTCCTCGCCCCGCGGCTCCACACCTCCGGCCTCTGTACCGCGCCCGGCGGGTGTCCGGGCCGCCGCTGTCCGGGCCCACGCCCCGCCTGACCCCACGAACCGGGGGCCGGCCGGGGCCGACGGCCGGACCTGAGCCTGAGGGCCCGAGCCAGGGAACCTGACCCGAGGGCGCGAGCCGGGAGCCCGAGCCCACGGTCCGTGCCGGAGGGCACGAGCTCGACGGTCCGAGCTCGACGGCCCGAGCCCGGAGGTCCGAGCCCAGGGTCCGTGCCTGACGTCCGTGCCGCGGCCCGAGGGCCTGAGCCCACGACCTGAGCCTGATGGCCCGAACCTCACGCCCCGAGCCCCGAGCCCGGAGCCCGAGCCCAGGGTCCGAGCCCTGGGTCCGTCCTGACGGCCGGGGCACGGCCCGTGGCCCGAGCCCAGGGTCCGAGCCCTGGGTCCGTCCTGACGGCCGGGGCACGGCCCGTGGCCCAAGCCCGAGGGTCTGAGCCCACCGGTCCGTGCCTGACGGCCGGAACCCGGGAGCCCGACCCTGACGGTCCGAGCTCGAAGTCCCCACCTGGTGACCCGCGCCTGATGGTCCGGGCCCGGGGCCCGCGCCCGATGGCCTGCGCCCGACGGTTCGAGCCCACGGCCCGTGCCTGACCGGCCGGGACCCGCGGCCCGTGCCCGACGGCTCGTGCCCGAGGGTCCGGGCCCACGGCCGGTGCCTCAGGCCTGCGCCCGACGGCCCGTGCCTGACGGCCGGGACCCGCGGTCCGAGCCCGCGGCTCGTGCCCGACGTGGCCCGGCCGCGGTGTCGAGGCCCCGAGGACCCCGTGGTCCGGCGGTCGGCGGGGTCCGCCACCGGCCGTGCCACGGCCGGGCGGCCGGGCACGGTCCACGGCCCGGCTTCCCGTCCCGTCATGCGCGCAGTGCTCCCCGCCGCCCTTCGTCCTCATGCCCGGCCCGCGCGTCTTCCCGTACGGCCCCGTCACCTCCTACCGCGCTGCCTCCTGCCCTCCTCCGGGAGCAAGCCGCACGTCCTTCGATTCCTTCTCTGCGGGAACATCCAACCGCGCCCTGACCAGGGAGTTCTCATGGCCACTGCCACTGCCACTGCCACTGCCACTGCCACCACCTCCGTCACCGTCACGAAGATCGGCGGCCGCATCGGGGCCGAGCTCGGCGGCGTACGGCTCGGCGGGGACCTGCCCGCCGCCACCGTCGCCGCCATCCGCGCCGCGCTCCTCGACCACAAGGTCGTCTTCTTCCGCGGCCAGGACCACCTCGACGAAGCCGGTCACGAGGCCTTCGCCCAGCGGCTCGGCGCCCCCGTCGCGCACCCCACCGTCCCCTCCGCGGACGGCCGTTACGCCCTCGGCATCGACTCCCAGCACGGCGCCCGCGCCAACCAGTGGCACACCGACGTCACCTTCGTCCCCGCCTACCCGGCCTTCTCCATCCTGCGCGCCGTCACCGTCCCCCCGTACGGCGGCAACACCCTGTGGGCCAACACCGCCACGGCCTACGCCCACCTGCCCGCACCGCTGCGCGCCCTCGCCGACAGCCTGCGCGCCGTCCACTCCAACGAGTACGACTACGCCGCGCTGAAGCCCGACGCCCTCCCCGAGGCGCTGGCCCAGTACCGCGAGGTCTTCACCTCCACGAAGTTCCTCACCGAGCACCCGGTCGTCCGCGTCCACCCCGAGACCGGTGAACGCACCCTGCTGCTCGGCAACTTCGTACAGCGCATCCAGGGCCTCACGGGCCGCGACTCCCGTCTCCTCCAGGACCTCTTCCAGGCCCACATCGAGAGCCCCGAGAACACCGTCCGCTGGCAGTGGCAGGCCGGCGACGTCGCGATCTGGGACAACCGCGCCACCCAGCACTACGGCGTGGACGACTCCGACGACCACGAGCGCACCCTGCGCCGCGTGACGGTGGACGGGGACGTGCCGGTCGGGCCCGACGGCGTCCCGTCCCGGCTGATCAGTCCCGAAGCCGTCCCGGACCCGGCCTTCGGCATCGCCTCCGGGGCCTCCACCTCCGCCTCCGGGGCCTCCACCTCCGCCTCCGGGGCGTCCACCTCCGCCGCCTGACCGTCCGCCCCCGCCGCCTGACCGTCCGCTCCCGTACGACGCCCAAGGAGCCCCCGTGCCCCAGCTGCTCGCCATCACCGGCAGCCCCTCCGCCCACTCCCGTACCGCCGTCGTCGCCGACCACGTGCTGCGCCGCCTGGCCCACTCCGGCTTCGCCACCGCCCACCTGTCCGTACGCGACCTGCCCGCCGCCGACCTGCTGTCCGCCCGCCGCGGCGAGCCCGAAATCCGCCGGGCCCTGCAGGCCGTCGCCGACGCGGACGGCATCGTCCTCGCGACCCCCGTCTACAAGGCCTCGTACACCGGCCTGCTCAAGGCCTTCCTCGACCTGCTCCCGCAGGACGGCCTCGCCGGCAAGACCGTGCTCCCGCTCGTCACCGGCGGCAGCCTCGCCCACGTCCTGACCATCGACTACGCCCTGCGCCCCGTGCTCTGCGCCCTCGGCGCCCGGCACGTCACCGCCGGGCGGTTCGTCCTGGACTCCTCCGTCGAGCGCGGCTCCGGCCCCGACCGGTTGCGGCCCGAGGCCGAGCTGGACCTCTTCCAGGCCGTCGACGAGTTCGCGGACGCCCTGCGGGGCGCCGCGCACGCCACCGCACTCGCCGCCACCGCATAACGCCCCGGCCCCCACGCAACCCCAGCACCGACAAGGACCCGCCATGCCCGCAGCCTCCACCCCGACCACCACCTCCCGGCGCCAGTTCCTCACCCTGCTCGGCATCTCGGCGGCCGCGGTGAGCTGCGGCACGGCCACTGCCAACGGCGGCGGATCCGGAGCCCAGGTCGAGACCCTGAAGTACCAGGGAGCGGTCGGCGCGGTAACGCTCCCCGAACTGGCCGCTGACCTCGGCTACCTCGAGGACGTCACCCTCGAATGGGTCGGCAACACCACCAGCGGACCGCAGGACATCCAGTCCGCCGCCACCGGACAGACCCACTTCGGCAGCGCCTTCAACGGCGCGGTCATCAAGCTCGCCGCCGGCAAGGCGCCGATCAAGGCGGTCATCTCCTCCTACGGCTCGGACCAGTACTCCTACGCCGGCTACTTCGTCCTGGAGGACAGCCCGATCCGCTCCGCCCGCGACCTGATCGGCAAGAAGGTCGGCATGAACACCCTGGGCGCGCACTACCAGGCCCTGCTCGACCTGTACCTGAGCCGCAACGGCCTCTCCAAGGCGGACGCGGCCAAGGTCGAGGCCCTGGTGGTGCCGCCCGTCAACACCGAACAGGCGCTGCGCGCCCGGCAGATCGAAGTCGGGGTGCTCACCGGCATCCTGCGCGACAAGGCGCTGGCCTCCGGCGGCATCCGCCCGCTGTTCACCGACGTGGAGCTGCTCGGCCCGTTCAGCGCCGGCACTTACATCATGACCGAGCGCTTCATCAAGCAGAACCCGGACACCGTACGGACCTTCGTGACGGGAGTGGCCAAGGCCATCGAATGGTCCCGCACCACGCCGCGCGAGGAGGCCGTCGCCCGGATGACCGAGATCGTCAAGAAGCGCGGGCGCAACGAGGACACGACCGCCCTCCAGTACTGGCGCTCCTTCGGGATCGCCGAGACGGGCGGCCGGATACCCGACGCGGAGTTCCAGCTCTGGCTCGACTGGCTCGGCGAGCGCGGCGAGATCAAGCAGGGGCAGTTCAAACCGTCCGACCTCTACACCAACGAGTTCAACTCCTACGGAAAGGGGTGACGGCCGCCGTGGCGAAGATCGTGTTCGAGGCGGTGCGCAAGACGTTCGGGGACTTCACCGCCCTCGACGGCATCGACCTGGAGATAGACAGCGGCGAGTTCCTCGTGGTGGTCGGCCCCAGCGGCTGCGGCAAGTCCACCCTCCTGGACCTCCTCGGCGGGCTGTCGAGCCCGACGGGGGGCCGGATCCTGCTCGACGGGAAGCCGGTCACCGGGCCGGGCCTGGACCGCGGCATCGTCTTCCAGCAGTACGCGCTGCTGCCGTGGCGGACCGCCCAGGGGAACGTCGAGTTCGGGCTGGAGGCCACCGGGGTACCGCGCCGGCAGCGCGCCGCCCGCGCCCGGGAGTTCCTCGACCTGGTCGGGCTGACCGGCTTCGAGGACCGGCACCCGCACCAGCTGTCGGGCGGCATGCGCCAGCGGGTCGCGATCGCCCGCTCGCTGGCCTACGACCCGGACGTGCTGCTGATGGACGAGCCGTTCGCCGCGCTCGACGCGCAGACCCGCGAGTCCCTCCAGGACGAGCTGCGCCGGATCTGGCAACGGACCGGCAAGACCGTCGTGTTCATCACGCACGGCATCGAGGAGGCCGTCTACCTCGGGCAGCGGGTGGCCGTCATGACCTCCCGGCCCGGCCGGGTCAAAGAGGTCGTCCCGGTCTCCTTCGGCGACCGGGACGGGCTCCTCGGGGAGGCCCTGCGGTCCAGCCCGGAATTCGCCCGCTACCGGCACGACATCTGGAACCTCCTCCACGACGAGGTGGCCCGCGCCCAGCAACTGGAGAAGGAGGCGGCAGCAGCATGAGCACCGGAACCGACACCACCGCCCTGGCCGCGGCGGGCGTCACGGCCCCGCCCGCGCACCCGTCGGACACCGCACCCCACAAGGCCCCGGCCGGGCCCGCCCCGACGGCGGGAAGCCCAACGGCCGCCGACCCGGCCCCCCAGACCCCGGCGCCGACGGGGGCAGGCCCCGGGGCCTGCCCCCGCAGAACCCCCGCCCCGGCGGTGACCTCCGGCCAGGCGACGCCCTCCGGCCAATCGGTGGCCTCCGATCCGGTGGTGGCCTCGGGCACGGCGGCGGCCTCCGATCCGGTCGTGGCCCCGGGCACGGCGGCGGCCTCGGGGCCGGGGGTGGCCCCCGGTCCGGGCGCGCGCCGTACGCGGTCCGGCGTCCCGGCCGTCGTGCGTGCGGTGAAGGCCGTGGCCCTGCGGTCCGCCGCGGTCCTCGCCCTGTTCGCCCTCTGGGAGGTCGCCCCGCGCGCCGGCCTGGTCGACGCCACCTTCCTGCCCCCGATCAGCGAAGTGGCCGTGGCCTGGTGGGAGCTGGCCGGCGACGGACAGCTCGCCGAGCACACCGGGGCCAGCCTGGTCCGCTCCTTCGGCGGCTTCGGGATCGCCGTGGCCGTCGCCGTCCCGCTCGGCCTGCTCATCGGCTGGTACCGGCCCCTCGCCGACTTCCTCGGCCCGCTCCTGGAGGTCTTCCGCAACACCGCGGCCCTCGCCCTGTTGCCCGTATTCGTCCTGCTCCTCGGCATCGGCGAGACCTCGAAGGTGTCGATCGTCGTCTACGCCTGCCTCTGGCCGGTCCTGCTCAACACCATCAGCGCCGTCCGCAACGCCGACCCCACCCTGGTCCGGCTCGCGCGGTCGATGGACCTCTCCACGCCGCGCCTGTTCCAGAAGGTCATCCTCCCGGCCTCCGTGCCGGCGGTCTTCACCGGCATCCGGCTCGCCGGCGCCGTGTCCATCCTCGTCCTCGTCGCCGCCGAGATGATCGGCGCGAAAGCGGGACTCGGCTTCCTGATCAACGCCTCGCAGTTCAACTTCGCGATCCCGCAGATGTACGCGGGCATCATCACGATCTCCGCGATCGGCGTCGCCTTCAACCAGCTCCTCGTCACCGTCGAACGCCGCCTCAGCCTCTGGCGCGTCCCCGCCTGAAGCCTCCACCGCACCGGAAGACGGGAGCGCGGCCCCCGCTCCCGCACCGGATCCGCAGTCCGCACCCCGCACCCCGCGCACCCCGCACTCCGCCGATCACACGCTCCCGCGAGGCCGCCGGCCCCGCCCCCGAACCCCAGGAACAGCCATGACCGCACCCCGCACCCTCCACCTCAACGCGTTCCTCATGAACGCCGGACACCACGACGCCGCCTGGCGGCACCCGGACAGCACCCCCGAACGCGTCACCGACCTGCGCTACTTCCAGGAACTGGCCCGCACCGCCGAACGCGGACGGCTCGACTCGATCTTCTTCGCCGACGGGGTCGCCCTCTGGGGCCAGGCCCGCCACAACGCCGTCGGCGGGTTCGAGCCGCTCACCCTGCTCTCCGCCATCGCCGCCGTCACCGAGCACATCGGACTGATCGCCACCGTCTCCACCACCTTCAACGAGCCCTACAACCTGGCCCGGAAGTTCGCCTCCCTGGACCACATCAGCGGCGGCCGCGCCGGCTGGAACATCGTCACGTCGGGCAGCGTCGACGAGGCGCGCAACTTCAACCGGGACGAGCACCTGGAGCACGGCCGCCGCTACGAGCGGGCCCGCGAGTTCCTCGAGGTGGCCACCAAGCTGTGGGACAGCTGGGAGGACGACGCGATCGTCCTGGACAAGGAGCGCGGCATCTACGCCGACACCGACAAGCTCCACCCCGCCGCCCATCGCGGCGAGCACTTCGGCGTGGCCGGCCCGCTGAACGTGCCCCGCTCACCGCAGGGCCACCCGCTGCTGGTGCAGGCCGGATCCTCCGAGGACGGCAAGGAGTTCGCCGCCCAGTACGCCGAGGCCGTCTTCACCGCCCAGCAGACCCTCGCCGACGGCCAGACCTTCTACAAGGACCTCAAGTCCCGCCTGGCGAAGTACGGCCGGGCCGAGGGCGACCTGCTCGTCCTGCCCGGCATCGCGCCCGTCATCGGGTCGACCGAGGCCGAGGCCAAGGCCCTGGAGCAGCAGCTCACCGACCTCCAGGTGCCGGAGTACGGCCTCGCCCAGCTCTCCCAGATGCTCGGCGTCGACCTCACCGGCCGCCCCCTCGACGGCACCCTGCCGGACCTGCCCGAGGAGCGGGACATCAACGGCAACAAGAGCCGCTTCACGCTCGTCGCCGAACTGGCCCGCCGCGACGGCCTGACCCTGCGCGAGCTGATCGCCCGCCTCGGGGCCGGCCGGGGCCACCGGGTCTTCGCCGGCACCCCGGAGCAGATCGCCGACCAGCTGGAGGAGTGGTTCACCGGGGGCGCCGCCGACGGCTTCAACATCATGGCCCCCGTCCTGCCCACCGGCCTGACCGACTTCGTCGACCAGGTCGTGCCGATCCTCCAGCGGCGCGGCCTCTTCCGTACCGAGTACAGCGGGCGCACGCTGCGCGAGAACTACGGTCTGCCGCGGCCCGCGAACCGCTATGCGAGCGGCGGGGCGCGTGCCTGACGGTGACACCGTCAGGACGAGCCTTCCTTTCAGGCGGGCAGGGTGTTGCGGTGCGAGCGCCGCCGGGCCGCGCTGAAGAGCGCCTGGATCTGTGCGCCCGACTGCTCCACGTCGTCGAGCGGCGAGGGGAAGGGCAGCCGTACGTCGCGGTGGCCGCGCCGCTCCTCGAGCCGCAGGGTGATCCCGTAGCGGTCCATGGCGACCGGCAGTGCGCGGACCACGGGGGCGGCGGGCAGCGGCTGGACCAGGCGCAACAGCAGGGTGACGAGGTCGGGGTGGTCGTCGAGGAGGTGCGTGAGCATGCCCGCCTCGTACGGGGCCAGCGGGTCGGGGAGGGCAGCGTCCAGTTCGTCGAGCCCGACGTACGAGAAGCCGTCCGCCGTTTCCAGGACGGACCGTTCGAATTCCATGCAGGTGCCGTCGCCGTCGCCGGCGCCGTAGCCGTCGGGCGTGAGGGCCGCGTACGGGCTGAGCAGGCGCCCCACGAGGGTCACCCGGGCCCGCACCCGGTCGCGTACCGGGGTCGGCGCGACGTCGGTGAACTCCAGCCGGATCGGCGGCCGGTGCTCGGCGTGCCCGCCCGGTTCGGCGGGGTGCAGGTGCAGCCGGCCCATCGGGTCGCCGCCGTCGAGGTGGCGGACCTCGGTGCGCAGCCCGTCGGTCACCGCGGTCATCGAGTGGGCGGCGGCCAGGATCGACCGCACCCGTTCGGCGTCGGTGGGCAGGGCGGCCGGGGTGGCAGGGGCACCGGACATGCGCATCTGGATCTCTCCATCGTCCCGAGAACTTAGGTATGCCTAACCTAACTCAATTCGCCCGTGGGGAGTAGCCCGTTCCGGCTCGTGTCGTTGTTGGGCTGAACGGGTGAAACGCGAGAGGATGGGGGGATGCACATGAAGCGCGCGGCCGAGGCGGCCCGGTGAGCAGGTACGACGTCACCGACGAACAGTGGGAGGGGCTCGCGCAGGTGGTCCCCCTGCGCAGTCGCAACGAATGGCCCTCCCGGGTGGACCACCGCACCATTCCCACGGCGCCCGGGGCGTCGGCGGCGGAGCAGCGGCGCTTCGTGGTGATCCGGGTCCAGATCTTCGCGGACGCGCGGGAAGTGGCGGAGTACCTGATCGCGCAGATCCCGGTGCTGCTGGACCTCACCGGCGCCGACAGCGAAGTGGCCAAGCGGATCCTGGACTTCAGCAGTGGCGTGGTCTTCGGGCTCGGCAGCGGAATGCACCGGGTGGACCGAAACGTCTTCCTGCTGGCGCCCGTCGGGACCGAGGTCGAGGGGATCGCGGCCGCAGCCGTCCCCCGATCGTAGGAAGGTCGCCGCGACGTAACGGTTCGCCGGGTCCCCGCGGGGTCCGGCGGCCCGTACCGTCCGCCGCATGGACGCCACCCTCCCCGCGGCCCGCCCCGCCACCCGCCCTGCCGGGCTCCCCGCCGCCCCTTCCGCCGCCGTCTCCGCCGCCCCTTCCGCCGCCGATTCCGCCGCACCACCGGCCGCCGTTCCTGCCGCCGTGCGTGCTGCGCCCCCCGCCGCTCCGCCCGACGGGGTGCCCGCCGCCCGACCCGTCATGGTGTTAGCCGGCGACGGCCCCGCGGCCGCGCCCGCAGGGACCGTGCCCGCGCAGGCCGGGCGGCTGCACCGGCCGGCGGTCACCGAACTGCGGCTGTCCGCCTTCGGGCCGCACCGCGGGGCCGCCTTCGCGCTCGGGCCCGTCACCCTCTTCGCCGGGCCGAGCGGCAGCGGCAAGTCCCAGGCCCTGGCCGCCTACGAGGCCCTCGCCGCGCTCGGCTCCGGAGCCACCCTCGAGGAGGCCTTCCCCGACCCGGGCTCCCGCATCCCCGACCTCGCCGTCCCCGACGCCGACCGGCGGCGCGGCTTCCGCATCGGCTGCACGGTCGACGGCCCCGCCGGACCGGTCCGCCTCGACCTCGCCGTCCAGGCCGAGCCCACCTTGCGCATCGTCGGCGAACGCCTTTCGCAGCCGGGGCAGATCCTGCTGGCGACCGCGCTGCGCGACCCCGGCCGCCGCTCCGTGCAGGGCGCCTGGCTGACCGGCGGCACCGGCGGCGTCACCCGGGCCCCGCTGCCCGACGACCGGCTCGGCACGGCCCTGCTCCCGCTGCGCGTGGCCGGCGCCACGGCCGGCCAGCGCCAGGTCCTGGCCGCCGCCGAGCAGGTGGTGGTGGCGCTGCGCTCGGTGTTCCCCTGCGACCCGCGGCCCGGGCGGATGCGCGCGCCGGTCCCGCCGGGGGAGGGCCGACTGCTCGGCGACTGCGCCAACCTGGCCGACGTACTGCGCAGGACCCGCCACGAGTGCGGTACCCGGCACGCACTGCTGGCCGAGGCCGCCCGGGCGGGCTGCGCGGGACCCGTCGCCGGGCTGGACGTGCGGGCCCCCGCCGGCGGCCCGGTCACCGCCGTACTGGACCGCGGCCCCGGCCGGCCCGCCACGGAACTGGCCCGTCTCGGCGCGGGCGAACTGCGCTTCCTCGCGCTGGCGCTGGTCCTGCTGACCGGCCCCGGCGTGCTCGCCATGGACCCGGCCGCCGAACTGCTCTCCGCGCAGCAGGCCCTGACGGTGCTGGCCGACGGCTTCGACCGCGGTCTGGACGGCCGCCAGTGCGCCGAACTCCTGCGCCTGGCCCTCCTGTCGTGCGGGCGCGGCCACGTCCGGCTGGTGGCGGCCGCGGGGGAGCGGACCGCGGAGGCCGCCCGGCTCCTGGCGGGCGTCACGGTGGTAGACCTGTGATCCATGAGCGACGCCAAGGACACGAACGACACGCACGACGGCCCCGCCCCCCGCGGTGAACGGCTGGACCTGCTGCAGCGCAGGCTCGCCGACTTCGCCGCGGCGCGGGGCTGGGAGCCCTACCACACGCCCAAGAACCTGGCGGTGGCGCTGAGCGTGGAGGCGGCCGAACTGGTCGAGATCTTCCAGTGGCTGACGCCGGAACAGTCGGCGAAGGTCATGGAGCAGCCGGAGACGGCCCACCGCGTGGCCGATGAGGTGGCCGACGTCCTCGCGTATCTGCTGCAGTTCTGCGGGGTTCTCGGGGTGGATGTGCTGGATGCGCTCGCCGCGAAGATCGAGAGGAACGAGCTCCGCTTCCCGGTGGAGGGCGAACAGGCACCGAATCGTCACTCTTCGGAGTGATGGACTCCCTCACAATCACATTTGTGTCCACATTTTCCGAATACCCCTGGCTTTACTGACTCATTGCCCTCACTCTGGGTAGTGGTGAGATGGCGGGATGTCGTGCGGACGGGGGACGGCATATGGATGCGGTACGGCTCATCGCGGCCGGCCGGCACGCGCTGGCACAGAGTGGGGCTGCGTGGGACATCGTGGGCGAGGCCTGGCAGGCCCAGGCGCTCGCGCAGGGCGTAGGGAGCTATCTGGCGGTCACCGGGCCGCCGGAGATGAGAGCGGAGGCACGGGGACTGGGGGAAGCGGGAGGCAGAGGCTGCGGGGTCATCGACCGGGCGGCGCTGCGCGGAGAGGGCAGTGCGCCCGAATATCCGGCGCGGGCCGCGCAGTTGACGGCAGTCGCGGACGTCCGACAGGCGTTGCTCGGACTGCAGGCGCTGCTCGGCGAAGTGGGCATAGCCCTGGTCGGGGTGGCCTGCGGGACGGACGACGAAGCGCTGTACTGGCAGTGCATAGAGTCGATCGACGCGGCTGACGAGTCGAGCGACCGGGTGCGGGCGATCCTGCGCCGCATGGCGGTGCGCGAGCGGGGGTCGGCCTCGGGCGTGGCCTGAGGTGTCGACGGGTCCCGTCGCGCGCGACGGGACCCGCACGGTCAGAACGACCGGTGGGCCGGGCGCTCGCCTTCGGGGGCGGGCGCGCCGGTGACGGGGGTGCCGGGCCCGGGCGTGCCCGGGATGCGGTCGGTGGAGGCCTGGAGGTCGGCGTCGAGCTGCGACAGGTCGGCGTTCAGCGCCGCCATCAGCTCTTCCATCTGCTGCAGCAGGCCCTTGGGTGCGCCGCCCCCGGAGGGGACCGCCACCGCGGACTCCTGGCGTGCGTCGTCGTGTGCTGCCTGTCCGGACTGTCCGGTCTGTCGGTGGGTCTCCGGCACGACCTCGTGGGACATGGCGGCCTCCTCGGCCCTGGCCCTTCCGGGGCGGAAGGGCGCGGTGGACGCACCGGCGATGCGGCCGCCGGCGCGCGGGCCGGGCGGTCCGGCTCCGTCCGAGCCAACGATCCCTTTCCGGGGTGGTCACTGGCGGCGTCCGGGGTGGACCGTCCGGTTGACGCAGATTCACCCGGCAGGGGTGGGCGGGGCAGGATGGGGGGCATGGATCTTCGCATTTTCACCGAACCCCAGCAGGGCGCGAGCTACGACACGCTCCTGGCCGTCGCCAAGGCCACCGAGGACCTCGGCTTTGATGCGTTCTTTCGTTCCGATCACTATCTGAAGATGGGCGCGGCCGATGGCCTGCCCGGGCCCACCGACGCGTGGATCACCCTCGCGGGCCTGGCCCGCGAGACCCGGCGGATCCGGCTGGGCACTCTGATGACGGCCGGCACCTTCCGGCTGCCCGGCGTGCTCGCCATCCAGGTCGCCCAGGTCGACCAGATGTCCGGCGGCCGCATCGAACTGGGCCTGGGAGCGGGCTGGTTCGAGGAGGAGCACAGGGCGTACGGGATCCCCTTCCCGGCGGAGCGGATGGCCCGCCTGGAGGAGCAGCTGGCGATCGTCACCGGTCTGTGGGCCACCGAGGCCGGCGCCACCTTCGACTACGCGGGCCACCACTACCGCGTGGAGAACTCGCCCGCGCTGCCCAAGCCCGCCCAGGCCAAGGTGCCCGTGCTCATCGGCGGCCACGGCGCGCGCCGCACCCCGCGCCTCGCCGCCCGGTACGCCGACGAGTTCAACATGCCCTTCGCGTCCCTCACCGACAGCCGACGGCAGTTCGGCAGGGTCCGGGCGGCCGCCGAGGAGGCCGGGCGCAAGGCCGACGACCTCGTCTACTCCAACGCCCTCGTGGTCTGCGTCGGCAAGGACGACGCCGAGGTCGCCCGCCGGGCCGCCGCGATCGGCCGGGACGTGGACGAACTCAAGGCCAACGGTCTGGCCGGCTCCCCCGCCGAGGTCGTGGAGAAGATCGGGGCCTACGGAGCCATCGGCTCCTCCCGCGTCTACCTCCAGCTGCTCGACCTCGACGACCTGGACCACCTGGAGCTGATCTCTTCCCGGGTCCTGCCCCAGCTCGGCTGACGGGAGCGCAGCAGCGATGCCCCGTGCGTCCGGCCCGCTCGCCGAAGCCCTGGCCCACCGCACCGTGCTCCTGGACGGCGGGCTGAGCAACCAGCTCGCCGCCCAGGGCTGCGACCTGTCCGGCGGTCTGTGGACGGGCCGGGTGCTCGCCGAACGGCCCGACCAGGTGGCGGCCGCCCACACCGCCTACGCCCGTGCCGGCGCCGAGGTCCTGATCACCGCGAGCTACCAGATCGGCCCCCGCCACCCGCGGGCCGCCGAGCTGCTGCACCGCAGCGTCGCCCTCGCCGCCCGCGTCGCCGGGGCCGCCGGCCACGAGGTGTGGGTGGCCGCCTCCGTGGGCCCCTACGGGGCGGTGCTCGCGGACGGCTCCGAGTACCGCGGCCGGTACGGGCTGAGCGTGCGCGAGCTCACCGCCTTCCACCGGCCCCGCATCGAGGCCCTGCTCGCCGCGGGACCCGACGTCCTCGCCCTGGAGACCATCCCCGACCCGGACGAGGCGCAGGCCCTGCTCACCGTCCTCGCGGAGACGGGCGCCCCGGCCTGGCTGAGCTACACCGCCGCCGGCGGCCGCACCCGCTCCGGCGCGCCCCTCGCCGAGGCCTTCGCCCTCGCCGCGGCGTCCCCGCAGGTCATCGCGGTCGGCGTCAACTGCTGCGATCCGGCGGAGGTGCTGCCAGCCCTGGAAGCGGCCGCGGCCACCACCCGCACGCCGCTCGTGGCCTACCCCAACGACGGCTCGGTCTGGGAGGCCGCCACCGCCACCTGGCA
Source organism: Streptomyces sp. NPDC048349 (assembly GCF_040651925.1). Classification (NCBI taxonomy): domain Bacteria; kingdom Bacillati; phylum Actinomycetota; class Actinomycetes; order Kitasatosporales; family Streptomycetaceae; genus Streptomyces; species Streptomyces sp. NPDC048349. The sequence goes on from NZ_JBEZLA010000025.1 coordinate 74,958, forward strand.
CGCCCCGCGGACCGAGGCCCCCTGGCCCACCGCCGCCTGGCTCCGCACGGGCGCCCGCCTCATCGGCGGCTGCTGCCGCATCGGCCCCGACCGGATCGCAGCCCTCCGCGGGAAAATGGCGGGCACCGATGGGCGGTGACCAGCAACAATCGTCGTGTGTTCCTGACGATCTCCACCACCGGCTCCCCTGAACGTCCCGCCACCGATCTGGGCTACCTGCTGCACAAGCATCCCGGGAAGGCGCAGGCGTTCTCCACCTCCCACGGCGCCGCCCACGTGTTCTACCCCGAGGCCACCGCCCAGCGGTGCACGGCGGCCCTGATGCTGGAGGTGGATCCCGTCGCGCTCGTGCGGCGCGGACAGGGCAAGGGCCGGGGCGGAGCGCCCGATGCCGCGCTGGCGCAGTACGTCAACGACCGGCCGTACGCGGCCTCCTCGCTGCTCGCGGTGGCCCTCAGCGGGGTGTTCCGCAGTGCGCTGAAGGGGCACTGCGCCGCCCGCCCGGAGCTGCCGGAGCAGGCGCGGCCGCTGCGCGTCGAGATCCCGGCGCTGCCCGCGCGCGGCGGGGCCGAGCTCGTGCACCGGCTGTTCGACCCGCTCGGCTGGGACCTCGTACGGGCCGAGCCCGTACCGCTCGACGAGCGGTTCCCCGAGTGGGGGGACTCCCGGTACGTACGGCTCGTCCTGGAGGGCGAGCTGCGGCTCGCCGACGCCCTGCGCCAGCTGTACGTCCTGCTGCCCGTGCTCGACGACGCCAAGCACTACTGGATCGCCCCCGACGAGGTCGACAAGCTGCTCCGCGCCGGAGACGGCTGGCTGGCCGCCCACCCCGAGAACGCTCTGATCAGCTCCCGCTACCTGGCCCGCCACAAGCGGCTGACCCAGAGCGCCCTCGAGCGCCTGGAGCTGGTCCGCCTCGCCGAGGCCGACGGCAGCGAGGTCGAGGAGCTCGACAACGCCGTTGACGAGGCGGCCGATGCGGACGAGCCGGGCGGTGCGTCCGAAGGGCAGGAGGGGCCGGTACCGCTCGCCGTTCGGAGGCGGGACGCGATCCTCGCCGCCCTGCGCGACGCGGGCGCCCAGCGGGTGCTGGACCTGGGCTGCGGTCAGGGGCAGTTGGTCCAGGCGCTGCTCAAGGACCCGGCGTACAGCGAGATCGTCGGCATGGACGTGTCCGTGCGGGCCCTGAACCTGGCGGCCAAACGGCTGCGCCTGGAGCGCATGGGGGAGCGGCAGAGCGCGCGCGTGAGGCTGCTCCAGGGCTCGCTCGCCTACACCGACAAGCGGCTGGCGGGCTACGACGCGGCCGTGCTCGGCGAGGTCATCGAGCACCTGGACCCGGAGCGGCTGCCCGCGCTGGAATACGCGGTGTTCGGCTCGGCCCGCCCGCGCACCGTCCTCGTCACCACCCCGAACGTCGAGTACAACGTCCGCTGGGAGACCCTGCCCGCCGGGCACGTCCGGCACGGCGACCACCGCTTCGAGTGGACGCGCGCGGAGTTCCGCGCCTGGGCCGGGTCCGTCGCCGAACGGCACGGGTACGGCGTCGCGTTCGTCCCCGTCGGCGACGACGACCCCGAGGTCGGCCCGCCGACCCAGATGGCCGTCTTCACCCGGGCCGACCCCGACACCACCACCGACCCCGACACCACCACCGACACCAGCGCCGATGCCGGCACGACCACCGACACCACCACCGACACCCCGAAGGAGGGCGAGGCCGCATGACCACCGCCCACGGGACCGGAACCCGCCGCGTCCTCCCCGTCACCGACCTGTCCCTCGTCGTCCTGATCGGGGCCACCGGCTCGGGCAAGTCCACCTTCGCCCGCAAGCACTTCAAGCCGACCGAGGTCATCTCCTCCGACTACTGCCGCGGGCTCGTCGCCGACGACGAGAACGACCAGAGCGCCAGCAAGGCCGCCTTCGAGGTCCTGCACTACATCGCCGGCAAGCGGCTGGAGGCCGGCCGCCTCACCGTCGTCGACGCCACCAGCGTGCAGCCCGAGTCCCGCAGGCAGCTCGTCGAGCTCGCCCGCCGGTACGACGTGCTGCCCATCGCCATCGTCCTCGACCTGCCCGAACAGGTCTGCGCCGAGCGCAACGCGGCCCGCCCCGACCGGGCCGGGCTGCCGCGCGCGGTGATCCAGCGCCACCGCCGCGATCTGCGGCGTTCGTTGCGCGGACTGGAGCGCGAGGGCTTCCGCAAGGTGCACGTCTTGCGTTCCGTCGAGGAGGTGGAGGCCGCCGAGGTCGTCCTGGAGAAGCGCTTCAACGACCTCACGCACCTCACCGGGCCCTTCGACATCATCGGTGACATCCACGGCTGCTCCTCCGAGCTGGAGACCCTGCTCGCCAAGCTCGGGTACCGGGACGGGGTCCACCCCCAGGGGCGCACCGCCGTCTTCGTCGGCGACCTCGTCGACCGCGGCCCGGACAGTCCCGGCGTCCTGCGCCGCGTGATGGGCATGGTCAAGTCCGGCAACGCCCTGTGCGTGCCCGGGAACCACGAGAACAAGCTGGGCCGTTACCTGAAGGGCGCCAAGGTCCAGCGCACCCACGGCCTCGCCGAGACCATCGAGCAGCTGGAGGCGGAGCCGGAGGAGTTCGTCCAGGAGGTGCGGGAGTTCATCCGCGGCCTCGTCAGCCACTACGTGCTCGACGGCGGCCGGCTGGTGGTGTGCCACGCAGGGCTGCCCGAGAAGTACCACGGCCGCACCTCCGGCCGGGTCCGCTCGCACGCCCTGTACGGGGACACCACCGGCGAGACCGACGAGTTCGGCCTGCCCGTGCGCTACCCGTGGGCCGAGGACTACCGCGGCAAGGCGGCCGTGGTCTACGGCCACACCCCGGTCCCGGACACCGCCTGGATCAACAACACGATCTGCCTGGACACCGGGGCCGTCTTCGGCGGGAAGATGACCGCCCTGCGCTGGCCCGAGCGCGAACTGGTCGACGTCCCGGCCGAGAAGGTCTGGTACGAGCCGGTCAAGCCGCTCGCCGCCGAGGCGCCGGGAGGGCACGACGGCCGCCCGCTGGACCTGGCCGACGTCCACGGGCGCCGGATCGTGGAGACCCGCCACCTGGGCAACGTCACCGTGCGCGAGGAGAACGCGGCGGCGGCCCTGGAGGTCATGAGCCGCTTCGCCGTGGACCCCCGGCTGGTCCCGTACCTCCCGCCGACGATGGCCCCGACGGCCACCTCCCGGGAGGAGGGCTACCTGGAGCACCCGGCCGAGGCGTTCGCGCAGTACCGCAAGGACGGCATCGCCCAAGTGGTCTGCGGGGAGAAGCACATGGGCTCCCGCGCCACCGTCCTGCTCTGCAAGGACGCCGGCGCGGCCCGCGAGCGCTTCGGCGTGGACGGCCCGACCGGGTCCGTCTACACCCGCACCGGACGGCCGTTCTTCAAGGACGCCGCGGACACCGAGGAGGTCCTCGCCCGGATCCGCACGGCCGTCACCGACGCCGGCCTCTGGGAGGAACTGGACACCGACTGGCTGCTGATCGACGGCGAGCTGCTGCCCTGGTCCCTGAAGTCCGGCGGCCTGCTGCGCCACCAGTACGCCGCCGTGGGCGCGGCCTCGCGCGCCGTCTTCCCGGACGCGATCGCCGCCCTGGAGGCGGCCGCCGCCCGGGGCGTCGGCACCGGCGAGCTGCTGGAGCGCCAGCGCGGCCGGGCCGCCGACGCGGCTGCCTTCACCGACGCCTACCGGCGCTACTGCTGGACCACGGAGGGGCTGGAGGGCGTGCGGTTCGCGCCGTTCCAGCTGCTGGCCGCGGCCGGGCGCTCGCTGGCCGCGGTCCCGCACGACGAGCAGCTGTTCTGGCTGGACCGGCTGGTCGCCGCCGACGAGGCGGCGGGCACCGGGCTGCTGCGCCGCACCGCCCGGATCCTGGTGGACCCCGCGGACGAGGACTCCGTACGGGCGGGCACCGACTGGTGGCTGGAGCTGACGGCCGCAGGCGGCGAGGGCATGGTCGTCAAGCCGCTCCAGGCGTACGCCAGGGACGGCAAGGGCCGCCTGGTCCAGCCCGGGGTCAAGGTCCGCGGGCGCGAGTACCTGCGGATCATCTACGGTCCCGAGTACACCCGCCCCGACCACCTGGAGCGGCTGCGCGAGCGCTTCCTCGGCCACAAGCGCTCGCTGGCCCTGCGCGAGTACGCGCTGGGGCTGGAGGCGCTGGACCGGCTGGCGGCCGGCGAGCCGCTGTGGCGGGTTCACGAGGCCGTCTTCGCGGTGCTGGCCCTCGAGTCGGAGCCGGTCGACCCCCGCCTCTGAGCCGGCCGGGAGGACCGCGCGCGTAAAGCGAAGGCCCCTGTACGGCCGCGAATTAGGTCGTATGGGGGAACTTTCGCGGAGAACGCCGGGAAAACCACCGGCGGGATCGTTCATCCAGGGCAGCGGACTGTCCGCGACCCTGGAAGGACGGAACATCACTTATGAAGATGACCGCGCGCGGAAGCTTTGCGGCGCTCTTGACCTGTATGGCGGCGGCCGGAGCGGCCACCCCGGCCGTGGCCGACTCGGTCCCGGTCGGAGTCCCGCTGGAGGCCGTGGAGACCACGCTGGGCGTGGACGCCCCCCGCGTGGCCACCGGGGTGCCGGTGCCGGTCGTCGGAGCGCCCGAGGCGCCCCGCTTCCACTCGGGGGACCTGCTCCCGACCCCGCTGCTCCCCCCGGTCCCGATCGCCACCCGGCTCGGCAACACCCTCGTCACCTCGCCCGTGCCGAACGTGCTGGGCGAGCCGTCGACCGACGGCGAGGGCTCCCTGGACGCCCCCGCCACCAGGATGCGCGCCCGGACCCCCGGCGCGGTCCTCGGCCTTCCGCTGACGATGCCGGACGCCTCCAACTCCGGGCTGCCGAACCTGGCCGTGCCCGAGCTGGGCGTGGTCACCCCCGAGCTCGTCGGCGCCCCGACGGCGCTTCTCGGCCTCGGCACCCCCCGCTGAGCAGACGCCACGTCAAAAGGCCGTCCGGTCTGGGAACGTGTACGGCATGGGATTCCATGTCGACTCCGAGACCGGGCGGCTGCGCCGCGTCATCCTCCACCGGCCCGACCTGGAGCTGAAGCGGCTCACACCGAGCAACAAGGACGCGCTCCTGTTCGACGACGTGCTGTGGGTGCGCCGGGCCCGCCAGGAGCACGACGGCTTCGCGGACGTGCTGCGGGACCGGGGCGTGGAGGTCCACCTCTTCGGTGACCTGCTGTGCGAGGCCCTCGAGATCCCGGAGGCGAGACACCTCGTCCTGGACCGGGTGTTCGACGAGAAGGAGTACGGGCCGCTCGCCACCGACCACCTCCGGGCGGTCTTCGACGGCCTGACCTCCGCCGAGCTGGCCGAGGCGCTGGTCGGCGGGATGACCAAGCGGGAGTTCCTGGAGCGGCACGTCGAGCCGGTGTCGGTGCGCTTCCACGCCATGGAGCTGGACGACTTCCTGCTGGGGCCGCTGCCCAACCACCTGTTCACCCGCGACACCTCCGCGTGGATCTACGACGGGGTGTCCATCAACGCGATGCGCTGGCCGGCGCGGCAGCGCGAGACCGTCCACTTCGAGGCGATCTACAAGCACCACCCGCTGTTCACCTCCTCGGGCGCCTTCCACTACTGGTCGCAGGGGCAGGCCGACTACCCCTCGACCATCGAGGGCGGTGACGTGCTGGTGATCGGGAACGGCGCGGTGCTGATCGGGATGAGCGAGCGCACCACCCCGCAGGCAGTGGAGATGCTGGCCCGGGGACTGTTCGCCGCCGGGTCGGCGACCAGCATCGTGGCCCTCGACATGCCGAAGCGGCGGGCGTTCATGCACCTGGACACGGTGATGACGATGGTCGACGGAGATACGTTTACTCAATACGCGGGGCTCGGCATGCTCCGCTCCTACACGATCGAGCCGGGTGCCGGGCCGCACGAGCTGAAGGTGACCGACCACGCGCCGGAGCACATGCACCGGGCCATCGCGGCCTCGCTGGGACTGGACGCGATCCGGGTGCTGACTGCCACCCAGGACGTGCATTCGGCGGAGCGCGAGCAGTGGGACGACGGGTGCAACGTGCTGGCCGTCGAGCCGGGGGTGGTGGTCGCCTACGAGCGGAACGTGACGACCAACACGCACCTGCGCAAGGAGGGCATCGAGGTCATCGAGATCCCGGGCAGCGAACTGGGCCGGGGGCGGGGCGGGCCGCGCTGCATGAGCTGTCCGGTGGAGCGCGATGCCGTCTGACGGGGGACGCTGAAGGGACGCGGAAGGGGCATTCCGAGGAGGTGGACGGCGCCGGGGGGTACGGGGAGGTCGGGGGGAGGTCGGGCCCGCGCCCCCACCTGTATATCAATGCAGAGCATCGTATAGACTTCCAGTATCCCCTGTCACCGTGACGCTGGAGCGACCCCATGGCCCCCGACCTCGCCGGCCGCAGTTTTCTCAAGGAGCTCGACTTCACCGCCGCCGAGTTCCGCGGCCTGATCGAGCTGGCCGCCGAGCTGAAGGCGGCCAAGAAGGCCGGTACCGAGCGGCCCCTGCTCCAGGGCCGGAACATCGCGCTCATCTTCGAGAAGACCTCCACGCGCACCCGCTGCGCCTTCGAGGTCGCCGCGGCCGACCAGGGCGCCCGGACGACCTACCTGGACCCCTCCGGCTCGCAGATGGGCCACAAGGAGTCGGTCAAGGACACCGCGCGGGTGCTGGGCCGGATGTTCGACGGGATCGAGTACCGGGGCGACAGCCAGGCCGCCGTCGAGGAGCTCGCGGCCCACGCCGGGGTCCCCGTCTTCAACGGCCTCACCGACGACTGGCACCCCACCCAGATGCTGGCCGACGTCCTGACCATGACCGAGCACTGCGCCAAGCCGCTGGAGCGGATCGCCTTCGCCTACCTCGGCGACGCCCGTTTCAACATGGGCAACTCCTATCTGGTGACCGGCGCCCTGCTGGGCATGGACGTACGGATCGTCGCGCCGAAGGCCTACTGGCCGGCCGAGCCCGTGGTGGCCGCGGCGCGCGAGCTCGCGGCGCGCAGCGGTGCCCGGATCACCCTGACCGAGGAGATCGCCGAGGGCGTGGCCCAGGCCGACTTCGTGGTGACCGACATCTGGGTGTCGATGGGCGAGCCCAAGGAGGTCTGGGACGAGCGGATCGCCGCCCTGTCCCCGTACGCGGTGACCATGGACGTGCTGCGGGCCACCGGCAATCCGGACGTGCGGTTCATGCACTGCCTGCCGGCCTTCCACGACCTCGGCACGAAGGTGGCCCGGGAGATCCACGAACGGCACGGGCTGGAATCGCTCGAGGTGACGGACGAGGTGTTCGAGTCCGCGCACTCCGTCGTCTTCGACGAGGCCGAGAACCGGCTGCACACCATCAAGGCCGTGCTCGTCGCAACACTCGCGAAGCCGGGCGCATAGCCATACGCGCGGCCCCCCCGCGGCGCAGGGCGAACCGCGCCGCTGTGCCGTGCGGGGGTGAATGTGTCGCGTTTATATGACGACAGTCACGGCGCGGTGATACCGTCGGTCCTGTGAGCCCCTTCACCGGTTCCACGGAAGCGACCGAAAGGTGGCGCCACCTGCGGGTGACCCGACAGGACGGCGTGGCCACCGTCACCCTCGACCGACCCGAAAAACTGAACGCGCTGACCTTCGGCGCCTACGCGGACCTGCGCGACCTGCTGGCCGAACTGTCCCGCGAGCGATCGGTACGCGCCCTCGTGCTCGGCGGCGAGGGACGCGGCTTCTGCTCCGGCGGCGACGTGGACGAGATCATCGGCGCCACCCTCGCCATGGACACCGCCCAGCTCCTCGACTTCAACCGGATGACCGGCCAGGTCGTGCGCGCCATCCGCGAATGCCCCTTCCCCGTGGTCGCCGCCGTGCACGGGGTGGCCGCCGGGGCCGGAGCCGTCCTCGCGCTCGCCGCCGACTTCCGGATCGCCGACCCCACCGCCCGCTTCGCGTTCCTCTTCACCCGCGTCGGCCTCTCCGGCGGAGACATGGGCGCCGCCTACCTGCTGCCCCGCGTCGTCGGCCTCGGCCACGCCACCCGCCTGCTGATGCTCGGAGAGCCCGTACGGGCCCCCGAGGCCGAGCGGATCGGCCTGATCAGCGAGCTCACCGAGGAGGGCAAGGCCCACGCACGGGCCGCCGAACTCGCCGCGCACCTCGCCGCCGGTCCCGCCCTCGCCTACGCGCAGACCAAGGCGCTGCTCACCGCCGAGCTCGACATGCCGCTGGCCGCGTCCGTGGAGCTGGACGCCAGCACCCAGGCCCTGCTGATGACCGGCCAGGACTACGCGGAGTTCCACGCGGCCTTCACCGGGAAGCGGCCACCGGAGTGGAAGGGCAGGTAGCCACATGTCCGCGGACGCCATGCGGGTCGCCGTCGTCGGCGGCGGACCGGGCGGCCTGTACGCCGCCGCGCTGCTGGCCCGCCAGGGCCACCGCGTCGAGGTCTGGGAACGGGGCGCGCCGGACGACACGTTCGGCTTCGGCGTGGTCCTCTCCGACGAGACCCTCGGCGGGATCGAGCAGGCCGACTCCGCGGTGTACGCGGCCCTGAGCGCGGAGTTCGTCCGCTGGGACGACGTGGACATCGTGCACCGCGGACGGCTGCTGACCTCCGGCGGCCACGGGTTCGCCGCCCTCGGGCGGCGCCGGCTGCTGGAGATCCTGCACGAGCGCTGCGCCGGGCTGGGCGTCCGGCTCCGCTTCCGCGCCGAGGCCCCGGACGTGCGCGAGCTCCGGGCCTCCCACGACCTGGTGGTCGCGGCGGACGGGGTGCACAGCGCGATCCGGGAAGCCGGCGCCGCGCACTTCGGCCCGACGCTGACCGCGGGCCGCTGCCGCTACATCTGGCTCGCCGCCGACTTCGCCTTCGACGCCTTCCGCTTCGAGATCGCGGAGACCGAGCACGGGGTGATGCAGCTGCACGCCTACCCGTACTCCCGGCCGTCGCCCGACCACCACCACTCAACGGGGCCCTGCGGGCCGCAGCATCAATGCGGCGCCTCCACGGTCATCGTGGAGATGCGGGAGGAGGTCTGGCGGGCGGCCGGCTTCGACCTCTGCGACGAGACCGAGTCGGCGGCCCGCTGCGCCAAGATCTTCAGCGAGGCCCTGCAGGGGCGGCCGCTGCACGGCAACCGCTCGGCCTGGACCCGGTTCCGCACCGTCGTCAACGAGCGCTGGTCGCACGGCAACGTCGTCCTGCTCGGAGACGCGGCCCACACCGCGCACTTCTCCATCGGGTCCGGCACCAAACTGGCCGTCGAGGACGCCCTCGCCCTGGCCGAGGCGATCCGCGCCGAGCCGGACGTCCCGGCCGCGCTCGCCGCGTACGAGGCGGCCCGGCGGCCGGCGGTCGCCAGCACCCAGCGGGCCGCGGCCGCCAGCATGCGCTGGTTCGAGGAGATCGCCGGATACACCGCCCAGCCGGAGCGGCAGTTCGCCTTCAACCTGCTCACACGCAGCCGCCGGGTCACCCACGACAACCTGCGCCTGCGCGACGAGCGGTTCACGCGGTCCGTGGAACGGGACTTCGGCTGCCCCGACGAGCACACCCCGCCGATGTTCACCCCCTTCACCCTGCGCGGACTGACCCTGCGCAACCGGGTCGTCGTCTCCCCCATGGACATGTACTCGGCCCGGGAGGGGGTGCCGGGCGACTTCCACCTCGTCCACCTGGGTGCGCGGGCGCTCGGCGGGGCCGCCCTGGTCATGACGGAGATGGTGTGCGTCAGCGCGGAGGGCCGCATCACCCCCGGCTGCACCGGTCTCTACACCTCGGAACAGGCCGCCGCCTGGCAGCGCATCACCGACTTCGTCCACACCTCGGCGCCCGGCACCGCCCTCGGGGTCCAGCTCGGGCACTCCGGCCGCAAGGGCTCCACCCGGGTGATGTGGGAGGGGATGGACGACCCCCTCCCGGAGGGGAACTGGCCGCTCGTGGCCGCCTCCGGACTGCCCTACCGGCCGGGCGTCTCCGCCGTCCCGCGCGCCCTGACGCGCCGGGAGATGGCCGCCCTCCGCTCGGACTTCGCGGCCGCCGCGGTCCGCGCCGCCGACTGCGGTTTCGACCTGCTCGAACTGCACTGCGCGCACGGCTACCTGCTCTCCGGGTTCCTCTCCCCGCTGACCAACCGCCGCACGGACGCCTACGGCGGCACCTTGGAGAACCGGCTGCGCTTCCCCCTGGAGGTCTTCGACGCCGTCCGCGCCGTATGGCCCGAGGACCGGCCGATGACGGTCCGCCTCTCGGCCACCGACTGGGCGCCCGGGGGCACGTCCCCCGAGGAGGCGGTGGAGATCTCGGCGGCCTTCGCCGCCCGCGGCGCGGACGCGATCGACGTCTCGACCGGCCAGGTCGTCGCGGACGAGGCCCCGGATTACGGGCGCTCGTACCAGACCCCGTACGCCGACCGGATCCGCAACGCGCTGGGGGTCCCCGTCATCGCGGTGGGCGCCATCTCCTCCTGGGACGACGTGAACTCGCTGCTCCTGGCCGGCCGCGCGGACCTGTGCGCCGTCGGCCGTCCCCACCTCTACGACCCCCACTGGACCCTGCACGCGGCCGCCGACCAGTCCTACGAGGGCCCGGCCGCACCCTGGCCGCTGCCCTACCGGGCGGGCAGCCGCAAACCCCCGACGGGCCGCGGCTGAGGTCCCTCGCGCCGACGGGCCGCGGCTGAGGCCCCTCGCGCCGACGGGCCGCGGCTGAGGTCCCTCACACGGGGACGACCTCGGCGCGGTCCTCGACCGGGATGTAGCCCAGGCGCAGGTAGATGCCGTTGCTCGTCGGGTTGGCCAGGTCCGTGAAGAGCAGGACCTGCGAGGCGCCCGCCGCGTACGCCGCTTCGCTCGCCGCGTGCGTGGCCCCGGCTGCGTAACCGCGGCCGCGGAGCTGCGGCGGGGTGTAGACCGGGCCGACCCGGGCGGTCGAACCGATCGGACGGGAGAACGAGGCGAGCGAGACGGGGGCCCCGGCGTGCTCCCAGAGCAGGAAGCCGCCGTAGGAGATCCGGTCGCGCAGTGCGGCCTCGGAGGCGGGGCTCGGATCGTGCAGCTCCTCGTGGAAGGCCGTGATCCACTCCAGCAGCAGCGGCAGGTCCGCCCCGGTGGCGACCCGGGCCCGCCCGGCGGGCGCGGGATCCGGGGCGACCAGCTCGCCCAGCCGGTAGAGGCGGGTCTCCTCGGTCATGCGGGTGGGCCGGCCCCAGGCCCGGGCCAGGAGCTCCGCGTCCGGGCGGCGGGCGTTGAGGCCGTGCAGCCCGGCGAGCAGCGGTTCGGCGGCGAGCGCGTCCGCCAGCGCCCGGACCGCCTCCGCGGGCACCGCGCCGAGCTGGAGCGGGTGGGGCGGGGTGCACAGCAGGCCCGCGGCGACGGCGCCGTCGGGCCCGGTCCACCAGCCGAAGAACGGCTCGGCGGGCCCGAAGGCATGGGGACCGCGCCGTTCCAGCGCGTCGGCCACGGTCAGCAGGAGGGTGTTGGACACGGGCTGCGCGGCCACGGCCGGGCCCGCCGCGGCGAGATAGGCGGCAAGGTCTGAGGTGAAGGTCCAGGTCATGGCCCATCCTGACGCGGCGCCGGACCCCCGCGCATCCGCATTTACCCCGGCGCCGACGGGACCCGCTGCCGCAGCGGCGGGACCCGGTCCTCCCGTACCCGGCCGGTCACTGCTGCGCGTACCGGGCGCCCGCGTCCCGCAGCCGGGCGTGCAGTTCGGCGAACACGGCCGCCGCGCGGTCGCCCGGCCAGTCCGCCGGGAGCAGGGCGCGCGGCAGGCCCGGGTCGGCGTACGGCAGGCGGCGCCAGCTGTCCAGGACGAGGAGGTAGCCGCGGTAGGCCTCCTCCGGCGTCGGCTCGGGGCCCGACTGCAGGGCGCGCAGGGCGGGTTCGTGGAGGTCGAGGAACTCCTCGTGCTGCTTGGCCAGGGCGGTCAGGTCCCACCAGCGGGCCACGGCCTCGGCGGTCGGGGCGAAGCCCAGGTGGGCACCGCGGAACAGCTCCACGTACGGGGTCAGGTGCAGCCGCTCCAGCGTGTGCTCGGTCTCCCCGTACAGCCGGGCCGGGGCGATCCACACGCCCGGTGCCACCGCGCCGAAGCCGAGCCGGGCCAGCCGGGAGCGCAGTAGGTGCCGCTTGTGCCGCTCCTGCTCGGGGACGGAGAACACGGCCACCAGCCAGTCGTCGGCCTCGGCCGCGGCCCCTGCCCCGCCGGCGGGCTGCCCGTAGATCCGGCGGTCACCGTCGTCCAGCAGCTGCCGCGCCTCCGCGGAGAGCTCGTACGCCGCCGAACCGTCCGCCGCGCGCGCGGGCACGAGGAAGCCGCGCCGCTTCAGCCGGGACACCGACGAGCGGACCGACGGGGCGTCCATGCCGGCCGCGCCCAGCAGGCGGATCAGCGCGGACACCGGGACCGGGCCCTCGAAGGACCGCCCGTAGGCTCCGTAGAACGTGACGATCAAAGATCGCGGAGTGTGCTGCTCGACCACGGCTTCACTCTAGATCCCTGAGCCGGAACCGTTGCAGCTTGCCCGTCGCGGTCCGGGGGAGGGCGGGCAGGAAGACGAAGGAGCGCGGGCACTTGTGGGGGGCCAGCTCGGTCCGCATGAAGGTGCGCAGGTCCTCCTCCGTGAGCACCACGCCCTCGCGCGTCACGGTGTACGCCACGACGACCTGTCCGCGTCGCTCGTCCGGGCGGCCCACCACCGCGGCCTCCACCACGTCCGGGTGGCGCAGCAGCGCCTCCTCGACCTCCGGGCCCGCGATGTTGTACCCCGCCGAGATGATCATGTCGTCGGCGCGGGCGACGTAGCGGAAGTAGCCCTCCGGATCGCGTACGTAGGTGTCGCCGGTCAGGTTCCAGCCGTCCCGTACGTACTCCCCCTGCCGCGGATCGGCCAGGTAGCGGCAGCCGACCGGGCCGCGCACGGCCAGCAGGCCCGGTTCGTTGTCGGCGACCGGGCGCCCGCAGGAGTCCACCACCCGCGCCTGCCAGCCGGGTACCACCCGGCCGGTGGTACCCGGCCGGATGTCCTCGTCGGCGGCGGAGATGAAGATGTGCAGCAGTTCCGTGGCCCCGATGCCGTTGATGATCCGCAGGCCGGTGCGCGCGTACCAGGCCTGCCAGGTCGCGGCGGGCAGGTTCTCCCCGGCCGAGACGCAGCGGCGCAGCGCGGAGAGGTCGTACGCGCCCACGTCGTAGGGGCCCAGCGCGTCCAGCATCGCCCGGTACGCGGTCGGCGCCGTGAACAGGACCGTCACCCGGTGCTTCACGAGCGCGGGCAGCAGGTGGCGCGGGCCCGCCTCCTCCAGCAGGAGCGCGGACGCCCCGGCCCGCAGCGGGAAGACCACCAGCCCGCCCAGACCGAAGGTGAACCCCAGCGGCGGGCTGCCCGCGAAGACGTCGTCCGGGCGGGGGCGCAGCACGCTGCGGGAGAAGGTGTCGGCGACCGAGAGCACGTCGCGGTGGAAATGCATGCACCCCTTGGGCCGTCCGGTGGTCCCGGAGGTGAAGGCGATCAGGGCGACGTCGTCGCAGGAGGTGGGGGCGGCGGGGAAGGGCCGGCCGGCGTGGGCTTCGGCCCGGTGCAGCAGGTCCTCCGGGGCCTCGCCCCCGTACGCGGTGATCTGCAGCCCCGGCACCTCCGCCTTGACCAGGTCGTCCAGTACGCCCACGTGGCACAGGGCGTGGCGCACCCGGGCCATCGCGCAGACCGTGGCGAGCTCCTGGGCGCGCTGCTGCGGCAGTACGGTCACCGCCACCGCCCCCGCCTTGACCACCGCGAGCCAGCAGGCCGCGAGCCAGGGGCCGGTGGGGCCGCGCAGCAGCACCCGGTTGCCGGGGACGACGCCGAGGTCGGCGGTGAGGACGTGGGCGAGGCGGTCCACGCGCTCGCGCAGTCCGCCGTACGTCCACACCTCGCCGGCGGCGCTGCGGAAGGCCGGGCGGTCGGCGCCCCGGGGTCCGAACCGGGCGATGGTGGCGTCGAGCAGCTCGGCCGCGCAGTTCAGGCGGTCGGGATAGGCCAGTTCGGGCAGTTCGAAGAGGAGTTCCGGCCAGGTGTCCGGCGGTGGCAGATGGTCGCGCGCAAAGGTGTCGGCGTGAGCGGAAGGCTTGAGATCCAAGGCGGGTTCGCCCCCTTGCGACGGTCCCGGGTGGGGTGGAGCCGGCCGTGCGGTCGCCACAGCAGCGTATCGTGATGGTGACGGCAGTCAACAGGACGCGATAGAAGCGGGGATGTTCGGATGAACGGATTCGCGCTCGGGGCGGACCAGGAGGAGTGGTGCGGGCAGTTGCGCGCACTGGCGGCGCAGCGGCTGAGGCCGCTCGCCGAGAAGGGGGAGCCGGGCCGGGTCAACCGGCCGCTGCTGGAGGCGCTGGGGGAGCTCGGCCTGCTGGAGCGGGTGTTCGCCTCGGGCGCGCTGGAACTCTGCCTGCTGCGGGAGTCGCTCGCCTACGGCTGCACGGAGGCGGAGACGGCGCTCGCCCTCCAGGGGCTGGGGGCGTACCCGGTGCTGCGGGCGGGCAGCGAGGCGCAGCGCGAGCGCTGGCTGCCGCAGGTCCGCGCCGGACGGGCGGTGGCGGCGTTCGCGCTGAGCGAGCCGGGGGCGGGTTCGGACGCGGCGGCGCTGGCGCTGGCGGCGGTCCCTGACGGAGGCTCCGGTGGGTCCGGTGGGTCCGGTGGGTCCGGTGGGTCCGGAGGTTCCGGCGGCGGCTGGCGGCTCAGCGGCGAGAAGTGCTGGATCTCCAACGCCCCGGAGGCGGACTTCTACACGGTGTTCGCCCGGACGGGGGAAGGGCCGGGGGCCAAGGGGGTGTCGGCGTTCCTGGTGCCGGCGGACCGCCCCGGGCTCACCGGTGAACCGCTCGACATGCTGTCCCCGCACCCCATCGGCTCCCTGGCCTTCGACGGTGTCCGCGTCGGCCGCGAGGACCTGCTCGGTGAGCCGGGGCAGGGCTTCCGGGTCGCGATGGACACGCTGAACCTGTTCCGGCCGAGCGTCGGCGCGTTCGCGGTCGGCATGGCCAGGGCCGCGCTCGACGCGACGCTCGCGCACACGGCGGACCGGACCGCGTTCGGGGGGCGGCTGAGCGACCTCCAGGCGGTCGCGCACCGGGTGGCCGAGATGGCCACCCGCACGGAGGCCGCCCGGCTGCTGGTGTACGCGGCGGCCGGGGCCTACGACGGGGGCTCACCGGACGTTCCGCGCCGTGCGGCGATGGCGAAGCTCCTCGCCACGGAGACCGCCCAGTACGTGGTGGACCACGCGGTCCAGCTGCACGGGGCGGTCGCCCTGCGGCGCGGGCACCTGCTGGAACACCTCTACCGGGAGGTGCGGGCGCCCAGGATCTACGAGGGGGCCAGCGAGGTGCAGCGCACGATCATCGCGAAGGAGCTGTACCGGGGGGTGGGCGCACGATGAGCCTGGAGCGGATCAACCCGGCCGAGCTGTCGCCGCCGACGGGCTTCTCGCACGCGGTGGCGGCGACCGGTTCCCGGCTGGTGTTCCTGGCCGGCCAGACCGCGCTGGACGGGTCGGGGAAGGTGGTGGGGCAGACCCTTCCGGAGCAGTTCGAGCGGGCCCTCGCCAACTTGCTGACGGCGCTGGAGGAGTCCGGCGGAGCCCCGGGGGACCTGGCCCGCGTCACCGTCTACGCGGTGGACGTGGCGGCGTACCGGGACTGCGCCGGGGAACTCGGCCGGATCTGGCGGAGGCTGGCGGGCCGCGACTATCCGGCCATGGCCGTCATCGGCGTGGCCCGTCTGTGGGACGAGCAGGCCCTGGTCGAACTCGACGGCGTGGCCGTGCTGCCGTAGCCGGCGCCCCCGTTGCGTCTGTGGGGCGCCGCTGCCGGGGCTCCGCCCCCAGACCCCCGCGCCTCACACGCCGGCGGCGGGGCCGGATCCGGCTGAGCAGCGCGCACATGAGCCGCCGACGGGGCCGGATCGCCGCGCAACGGCAATCTCGGCCCCGCCGGCGCGAGGGGCGCGGGTCGGGGCGAGCCCGGTTTCCCCAGCCACCTAGGGGGTGTCTGACGGAGGTCCGCGGCGTCGCGGTGCCCGGCACGCACTCTCGCCGCACCGGCCGAAAGCCCAAGTACGTCCAGTACAGGGGC